>JASHQL010000357.1 GCA_030039155.1 Streptosporangiaceae bacterium
GACTTCCGCACCGAGATCCTCGGCCTGGCCAAGGCGCAGGAGGTGAAGAACTCGGTCATCGTGCCGTCAGGCTCGAAGGGCGGCTTCGTCTGCAAGCAGCTGCCTGACCCGGCCGACCGGGACGCCTACCAGGGCGAGGTGCTGGCCTGCTACCGGATGTTCATCAGCGCGATGCTGGACGTGACCGACAACCTGGAGGCCGGCCATGTGCTGCCGCCGGCCGGCGTGGTCAGGCACGATGGCGACGACCCGTACCTGGTGGTCGCGGCCGACAAGGGCACGGCGACGTTCTCCGACACCGCCAACGAGATCGCGATCAGCCGCGGCTTCTGGCTCGGCGACGCGTTCGCCTCCGGCGGGTCCGAGGGCTACGACCACAAGGGCATGGGCATCACCGCACGCGGTGCCTGGGAGTCGGTCAGGTTCCACTTCAGGACCATGGGCGTGGACGTGGACACCGACCCGTTCACCGTCGTCGGCATCGGCGACATGTCCGGCGACGTGTTCGGCAACGGCATGCTGCTGTCCAGGCAGCTCATGCTCGTCGCGGCGTTCGACCACCGGCACGTGTTCATCGACCCAGACCCGGATCCGGCCGCCAGCTTCACCGAGCGGGAGCGGATGTTCAAGTTGCCCAGGTCGTCCTGGGCCGACTACGACGAGCGGCTGATCTCGGCAGGCGGCGGCATCTGGCCGCGGTCGGCCAAGTCCATCCCGATATCGCCGCAGGCACGGGCCGCACTGGGCCTGACCGACGGGATCACCGCGATGTCGCCGGCCGAGCTGATCTCGGCAATCTTGATGGCGCCGGTCGACCTGCTGTGGAACGGCGGCATCGGCACCTACGTGAAGGCCACCAGCCAGTCGAACGCCGATGTCGGCGACCGGTCCAACGACGCGGTCAGGGTGGACGCCAGCCAGCTGCGGGTGCGGGTCATCGGCGAGGGCGGCAACCTGGGCCTGACCCAGGAGGCGAGGATTGAGTTCTCGCTGGCCGGCGGCCTGGTGAACACCGACTTCATCGACAACTCGGCAGGCGTCGACACCTCCGACCACGAGGTCAACATCAAGATCCTGCTCGACCGGGTGGTCAGGGACGGCGAGCTGTCAGAGCATGGCCGCAACGAGCTGCTGCACTCGATGACCGACGAGGTCGCCAGCATGGTGCTCGAGCACAACTACCAGCAGAACCGTGCGCTCGCGGCGTCCCGCGCGCAGGCCGCGCAGATGCTGCACGTGCACACCCGCTACATCCGCAAGCTGGAGCGCGAGGGCCGGGTCAACCGGCGGCTCGACGTGCTGCCCAACGACAGGGAGATAGCCGAGCGCCGGGCGACCGGCACCGGGCTGACGCTGCCCGAGTTCTCCGTGCTGCTCGCGCATACCAAGATCGCCGCAGAGGAGGACGTGCTGGCCTCCAGCCTGCCCGACGATCCGTACCTGCGGCGGGTGCTGACCGACTACTTCCCGACAGCGCTGCGCGAGCGCTACGCGGCCAGGATGGGCGGCCACCGGCTGCACCGGGAGATCATCACCACCTCGGTGGTGAACGACATGGTGGACAGGTCAGGTACCACGTTCGTGTTCCGGCTGAACGAGGAGACCGGCGCCTCGGTGCCGGAGATCACCGCGGCCTGGCTGGTGGCCCGCGCGGTCTTCGACATGGCGGGCTTCTGGACCGAGCTCGAGGCGCTGGACGGCACCGTGGACACCGCGACCCAGATCCTTGCCCTGCTCGAAGGCAGGAAGCTCACCGAACGCGCGGCCCGCTGGCTGCTGTACTTCAGGCGGCCGCCGTTCGACATCCAGGCCACCATCGACTACTTCGAGGCCGGGGTGCTGGCGGTCGGCGCCGGCCTGCCCAAGCTGCTGGCCGGCCGGGACCTGTCCGGCTTCGCCGAGCGGCGCGAGCAGTTCGCCAGCAGGGGAGTCCCGGACGAACTGGCCGACCGGATCGCCGCGATGGTCCCTGCGTACTCGGCGTTCGACATCGTGGACATCGCGCACGGCACCGGGCGTTCGGCCGAGGAGACCGCCGAGGTCTACTTCGACCTGGCCGACCGGCTGCAGATCGCCAGGCTGCGCGACGTGATCACCGCGCTGCCGCGGGACGACAGGTGGAACACCACGGCGCGCAACGCGCTGCGGGACGACCTGTATACCGCGCACGCCGCGCTGGCCAGGGACGTGCTCAGCGTCACCGGGCCCGGCAGCCCGGAGGAGCGGCTCGCCGCCTGGGTGCAGCGCAACGACCCTGCGGTGCGCAGGGCGGCGCAGACGCTGACCGAGATCTGGGAGACCGACAGGTTCACCGTGGCCACGCTGTCGGTGGCGGTACGCGCGGTCAGGACGCTGGTGTCGGCGAGCACGTTGCCGGCCTGACCCGCGCGGGGCCTAAGACCGGAGCCGCGCGGGGCGTGCGACCGGAGCCGCGCGGGCCTGATGAGCAGATACGTGTACAGAACGTGACTGGCCAGTGACGGCCGACCGGCCTGGTGTCGTGTGAACGCTGAGTCAGCTTTGCCTGCGGGCTCGCGTAGGCTGCAGCTATGCCACTCGATGCCGCGAGCGAGATCTCCGAGCTGACCTCCAAGCTCGCGAGCGTCGAGGCGGTCCTCGACCCGGAGGCCATGCGGAAGGAGGCGGATGCGCTGCGCGAGCGGTCCGCCGACCCGGCGCTCTGGGCGGACCAGGAGGAAGCACAGTCTGTAACCAGGCGGCTGTCCTACCTCGACGGCGAGCTGTCCAGGCTTGAGGGGCTGCGCGGCCGCCTCGAGGACACCGCGGTGGGGTTCGAGCTTGCCGACAGTGAGCACGACGAGCCGACCAGGCTGGAGGCCGAGCGCGAGCTGGAGAAGCTGCGCAAGGAGATCGACCAGCTCGAGATCAGGACCCTGCTGAACGGCGAGTACGACGCGCGCGAGGCCCTGATCAGCATCAACGCCGGGGCCGGCGGGGCTGACGCGGCCGACTGGGCCGAGGGCCTGCAGCGCATCTACCTGCGCTGGGCCGAGCGGCATGGCTATCCGACGGAGATCTACGACACCTCCTATGCGGAGGAGGCCGGCCTCAAGTCGACCACGTTCGCGGTCAAGGCGCCCTATGCCTACGGCACGCTGCGCGGCGAGCACGGCACCCACCGGATGGTGCGGATCTCCAAGTACGACAACCAGGGCCGCAGGCAGACCTCGTTCGCCGGCGTGGACGTGCTGCCGGTGGTCCAGCAGGTCGACCACATCGAGATCCCGGAAGACGAGATCAAGGTCGACGTGTTCAGGTCGAGCGGGCCAGGCGGCCAGGGCGTGAACACCACAGACTCCGCGGTCCGGCTCACCCACCTGCCCACCGGTATCGTCGTGACCTGCCAGAACGAGCGCAGCCAGATCCAGAACAAGGCGACCGCGATGGCCGTGCTGCAGGCCAAGCTGCTTGAGCGCAAGCGCGAGGAGCAGGCGGCCAAGCTGGACGAGCTGCGCGGCGACGGCGGCCGCAGCTGGGGCACCCAGATCCGCAACTACGTGCTGCACCCGTACCAGAACGTCAAGGACCTGCGCACCGGCATCGAGACCGGGAACACGGCCGCCGTGATGGACGGCGAAATAGACGAGTTCGTCGAGGCCGAGATCCGCTGGCTACGCCAGCAAGGCCTTTAAGACCCTCTCAGGACGGGAACGAGAACCGCGCGGCCGGTGCCGCCCGCCACCGCTACGGCACGAATCGAACGACCACCAGGATCAGCAGCAGCATCACTGCGAGCGCTACCACAACCGGGATGGTGAGGCTCGGCCCGTGGTGGTGGATCTGCGACCTGGCGGCCCGGCAGGCCGGGCAGCGACCCTCAGCCACCAGTCCGGCACACTGGGCACAGATCAGGTGCTCGCAGCTCATGCTGGCTCCTCCCCGGTCAGGGGGTTACCCGGCCACTTCGACGATGTTGGACGTTCCAGGCCAGTTTCCCCCCTAGACTGGCCCGAGGCCAAACCGGGGCGCAATTTGTCCCGGCTCAGGCCTTCGATACCCCTCGTCGACTGCAGTGATGGGCCAGTGATCCACTTCGATAACGTCACCAAGACGTACCCCAACCAGGGTCGGCCTGCGTTGGAGAACGTGACCCTTGATGTGGAGAAGGGCGAGTTTGTCTTCCTGGTCGGTCCGTCCGGCTCAGGCAAGTCGACATTCCTGCGGCTGGTGCTCAAAGAGGAGCGGCCGAGCGAGGGCAGAATCCATGTTGCGGGCCGTGACCTCGCCCGGCTGACCAACTGGAAGGTCCCGCATCTGCGCCGCCGGATCGGCTGCGTGTTCCAGGATTTCCGGCTGTTGCCGAACAAGAGCGTCTACCAGAACATCGCCTTCGCGCTTGAGGTGATCGGCAAGCCGCGCCGGTTCATCCGCAAGGTGGTGCCTGAGGTCATCGACCTAGTCGGCCTTGAAGGCAAGCGGGACCGGATGCCGGACGAGCTGTCCGGTGGCGAGCAGCAGCGGGTTGCGATGGCAAGGGCCTTCGTCAACCGGCCGATGATCTTGCTGGCGGACGAGCCGACAGGGAACATCGACCCGGCGACCTCCATCGGGATCATGAAGGTGCTCGACCGGATCAACAGGACCGGCACCACGGTCGTCATGGCCACGCACGACGCGGCGATCGTGGACTCGATGCGCAAGCGCGTCATCGAGCTGGAGTACGGCAAGGTAGTGCGCGACCAGTCGCGCGGGGTCTACGGCCAGGCCTACTGACCTGCCGACAGACGGATACCTAAGGACTTCGCAGCATGCGTGCCCAGTTTGTCTTCCATGAGGTGTGGATTGGCCTCCGCCGCAACCTGACGATGACCGTGGCGCTGATCGTGGTCGTCGCCATCAGCCTGTCGCTGCTCGGCACCGGGCTGCTGTTCGTCAAGCAGGTGGACAGCACCAGGACCTACTGGCAGGCCAGGGTCCAGCTCTCGGTCTACCTGTGCTCAAGCGCCGTGGTCAGCACCCAGTGCAGCAAGAACGGGCCGGTCACCGCCTCGGAGCAGCAGCAGATCCAGTCGGAGCTGAAGAGCAACCCCGACGTCACCAGCGTGACCTTCGTCTCCGCCGCGCAGAACTACGCCCAGTTCAGGCAGGAGTTCTCCAGCAACCCCTCGCTGGTCAACTCCACCCCGGCCGATGAGATCCCGAGCTCGTTCGAGGTCAAGCTGAAGAACGCCCAGGCCGACGTCGGCCAGGTCGGCTCGGTCATCAACGGCGCCCCCGGCGTGGACCAGATCGTGAACGACTCCTCGGTGCTCGACCCGTTCTACAAGCTGCTCGACGGCGCGCGGAACGCGGTCGTGCTAGTCGCGATCTTCCTCCTGGTCGCGGCGATCTTGCTGGTCGCCAACACCATCAGGCTGTCGGCGTTCAACCGGCGCCGGGAGACCAGCATCATGCGGCTGGTCGGCGCGTCCAATTTCTATGTCCAGCTGCCGTTCCTGGTCGAGGGCATGATCGCCGCCGTGTTCGGCTGGCTGGTCGCCACCGGCCTGCTGGTCGCCGTGAAGGCATTCTGGCTGGACAACCTGCACCAGTACTTCGCCTTCAACGTCCAGCTCAGCGCCACCGACCTGGTCGAGGTGATCATTCTCGCGCTGATCACCGGCCTGCTCATCTGCGGTCTCACCTCGTTCCTCACCCTCAGGCGCTACCTGCGGGTGTGAGTGCGGGTAATGACGATTCGTGGCGACGCAGCAGGGCAGGAAGGTCATAGCCAGCAACCGGCGAGCTAGGCACGACTACACCATCGAGGACGTCATCGAAGCCGGGCTCGTGCTGACCGGGACCGAGGTGAAGTCGCTGCGCGAGGGCAGGGCATCGCTGGCTGACGGCTTCGCGCAGATCACCGACGGCGAAGTCTGGCTGCATAACGTGCACATTCCCGAGTACATCAGGGGTACCTGGACCAACCATGAGCCGCGCCGCACTCGTAAGCTGCTGATGCACCGCAAGGAGATCGACAAGCTCGCAGCAGCGACCAGGGAGCGCGGGCTCACGCTCATCCCGTTGTCGTTGTACTTCTCTGACGGGAGGGCCAAAATCGAGCTAGCGCTGGCGCGAGGCAAGCGCACGTATGACAAGCGCCATGACCTAGCCGAGCGGGATGCTGCCCGAGAGGTCGACCGTGCGATGCGGCGCCGGAGATAGCGGGGTGACCGGCGATGCCTGCTAGCCGTGGCCGCGGCTCGCATGCGGCGGCGCACCGCGCGCCGCGGTCGGGCCAAGGGCTGCGACTTGGCCAGGCGCTCGGCTTCGGCCAGGCCCAGCGGCCAGATGAGCAGGTGCTCGCGGCGGCTTCCGCCGCCCAGCCGGAGCTGGCTCAGCCCGACGTGGCGCAGCCTGGGATAGGCCAGCCTGAGCTAGCCCAGCCTGGGCTGGCTCAGCCAGATTTGACCCAGGCCGAGCCCGCGCTCCCGCAGGTTGCCGCGCCTGAGCTTGCCCCGCCCGAGCTTGCCGCGCCTGAGCTTGCCGCGCCTGAGCTTGCCCCGCCTGACCTGGCCCGGCCTGACCTGGCCCGGCCTGACCTGGCACCGCCAGCCTGGCAGCCGCCGCGACCGGCGGCCGCCGAACGGCAGGCCAGGGGGAGCGGGGATGGCGGCGGGGGCGCACGGCGCGGGCGGCTGGCCGGATTGTCGCGGCCCAAGCTGGTCAAGGTAGCCGCCGCTGTGGTCGTGGCCGGCGTCCTGATCAGCTTGTCCTGGGGCGTCGGGGCGACCTCGGCCGAGCCCACCGTGCAGGCATTCCTGCTGTCCTGGCAGGAGGGCCAGTACCTGGCAGCGGCCAGGCAGACCACCGGCCAGCCGCAGCAGGTGGCCCGCGCCCTCGCCGACGCGTACCGCCAGCTTGATGCCTCCGACCTGAGCATCCAGATGGGCTCGGTCAGCCAGCAGGGCTCGTCGGCGACGGCTAGCTTCAGGGCCTCGATCAACCTGGGCAGCGGCAGCCTGCACTGGTCCTACAACGGCGCGTTCGGGCTGCGCGAGACCGGCTCGACCTGGCGGGTCATCTGGCACCCGTCGGTGGTGGTGCCTGGCCTGCGTGCCGATGACCGGCTGGCGGTGCTGAGCACCGAGCCGAACCGCGCTCAGCTCCTTGACTCCGACGGGCAGCCGCTCGAGCGGCGGTCCGAGGCCTATGTGCTCGGCGTGCAGCCAGGCACCCCGGCCACGCTGGCCGACGCCGCCAGCACGGCGGAGGCGCTCGCCAAGGTGCTGCCAGACCTGAACGAGAGCCAGCTGTACGGCCAGATCGAGGCCGCGCCCGCGGCCAGGTTCCTCGCCCTGGTCACGCTCAGGCCGGCCGCCTATCACCGGCTAGCCCGGCGGCTGGCCAAGGTGCCTGGGCTGATCATCGAGCCGCGGCTCGAGCGGCTGTTCCAGAGCATCGCGCCGGCCGTGGTCGGCCGGGTCGGCACCGAGACCGCCAGGGTGCTGCAGGAGAACGGCGTGCCCTACCAGCCGGGCAACACCGTCGGGCTGTCCGGGCTGCAGCAGGGCTACCAGCGGATCCTGACCGGGACGCCGAGCACCGAGGTGGTCGTGCAGAACGCCGCTGGGCACGCGGTGACCGTGCTGCACCGGTGGCGCGGCACGTCCGGCAAGACGGTGCAGACGACGATCAACTCGATCGTCCAGATCGCGGCGAACAGGGCGCTGGCCCGGCTGCCGGACGCCGCGGCGATCGTGGCCGTCCAGGCCGGCTCGGGCCGCATCCTGGCGGTGGCCAACCACCAGGTGCCGGGCCAGCCCGCGGTCAACCCGCTGGCCGGCCGGTACCGGCCCGGGCAGGCCTTCACCCTGATCTCGACGGCGGCGCTGCTGTCCGACGGGTTCAACATGCGCGGCCAGTATCCCTGCAAGGCCAGGAACGGCGTCGGCGGCGTGGTGTTCACCAACTACCCGCCGCGGCTGCGGGTGCGCGGCAGCCGGTTCCAGTCCGACTTCGCGCAGGCCTGCAGCACCGCGTTCGCCGGGCTGTCGCTGCGGCTGAGCGCGACCGAACTCAGCACCGCTGCGCACGACGAGTTCGGCATCGGGACCGACTGGGCGTTGCCGCAGGACGTGCCGAGCTTCGCCGGCTCGATCAAGGGTATGGGCGGCCAGGCCGGCATCGCCGCCGACACCATCGGGCTTGGCGGAGTCCGGGTCAGCCCGCTGGCCATGGCGCTGGCGGCCGGGGCGATCGAGTCCGGCGCCTGGCACTCACCGGTGCTGGTCACCAGGCCGGCCGACTCGTCTCAGCCCGCCAACACGAAGTTGTCAGCCAGCGTTGACAGCTCGCTGCAACAGCTGATGCGCTCGGCGGTGACCAGGGGAGCCGGCCACGCGGCTGACGTATCCGGCCTGGCCGTCTACGGCCAGACCGGCAGCGCGCCGATTGGCTCGGCCAAGGCGGGCCTGCGGTCGTACTGGTTCGTCGGCTATGAGGGCAACATCGCGTTTGTAGTAGTTGAGTTCGCTAAGTCCCACCACCAATCGGCCGCACCGCTGGCCGGCACGTTCCTGCACAACCTCAAAGCGGGCATTTAGCGCACGGCGCCGCACGGCCGCACCGGCCATCCGCGTCATTTCATCGATTCTGGTGGTCCGAATGTCCTGTTCGAACCTTACGTAACCATCAGAATCGGTGAAATCATGAAGATGATCATGGTTCCGCTCCGTTGCGCGCCCGGCCACGCCCGGCGACGCCGCACCGCGCCCATGCCTGCCGGCGCGTCCTGGGCATGCGAGCGAGGCGACACGTCCGGCTAATCCGCCAACCGCGATCGTGACTCGTTATTTGACTCCTTTTTGGCTACACGGAGCAACCATCTGCTACCTCATTGACGTCTTTCCTAGTGACTGGGGTGCCGCTTGGGGGGTTGCGGCCCAGTCGTCGTGATGAGACCAGGCCTCATCTCGGGGGAGGCCTGGACGTTGATGACCGGCCCCGACCCTGCCGGTCACGCCCCCGTGGGCGCATCTTCGGCCACCGCCAGCGCCCGCGGGGGCACTCATCACTATCCGGTGGATGCCCGATGGGACCGCGCTCTGCGGAAGGCCCGTCGGGCATTCTGCGTTGTAAACGGTCGGTTCGCCATCAGTTGCCGCGGTTCAACGCGAGTTGACCGTTGGACTGGCTTCGGCGGCTGCGGGTAGCCTGATGCGAGAACTCAAGAGGGGGTGACAGGCTTCGACTTCGGTGGTTGATCCAGGGGAAGCGGGTCGAGGACGGCGGACATAACCTCGTTAACACTGTGACCGCAAACCGATAAGTGCCAATGTAAAGCGCACTAGCTTCGCCCTCGCGGCCTAACCCGCGAGCTAGAAGCTGTCAGCCCGGGAGTTCCTCCGGCCCGGTGACTGGCATCAGCGAGGAGGATGCACCGTCTGGCCCGGCCGCGGGACCAGGCGGGACACCTAACAGCGGCTGAGCCCGTCGGCAGCTTGCCTGCGTGACCGCCGGGGCCGAGAAAATCACAGCAGGCTGCACCCGGAGAAGCCCTGGTGAGGTACTGAAGGACGCGGGTTCGATTCCCGCCACCTCCACCACGAGCACCCCGGACCCTGACACGGGTCCGGGGTGCTGCTGTGTCAGCGGAAGCCCGCCGCCTGGCACGCCAGCGTGAATGTCTCCACCACCACGGCCGGGCGGATCCGGCCGACTGCCTCGGCGTAGCTGACCCACTCGAACCTGTCGTGCTCGGTGCCGTCGACCCGGATCGCCGTGCCCCACGGCAGCTCGAGGGCGAAGACAGCCCAGTACACGCCGGCCGTCTGCACAGGCTGCGGCGCGGCTTGCACGCCGGTCTCCTCCTGCAGTTCCCTGGCCGCGCATGCGGCGATGTCCTCGCCTGGCTTGCGGGTGCCGGCCGGTGGCGTCCAGGCCCAGTCGCCCTCCCGGTCCTGACCTTGGTGGCCGCGGTGCAGCAGCACGTACCGCCAGCCGTCCGGCGCATGACTGGCGACCACGACAGTCGCGCCGTGCGGCGGCTCCCGGCTGACGGGCTCGCCATCCCAGCTGGTGAACTCCTCGGTTCCCCCGAAATCGGTCATCCCGTCATCATTGCCGAGATGGCCGCGCCATTCCACGGTGCCGCGGGTGCGCTCGGCGCCCGGCCGCTGCCACCCGGGCAGCCGCCCCGTTCCCGCACCGGCTTCAGTAGCGGTTCACTCGTCCGGTCCGGTTCCGGCTGCCTGCGTCACGGCTGGCGAACCTGGCGAGTTGGCGGCTGGTTGGCCAGGCAAGATCCGGGACCAAGATGCAGTGTGCTGGAATCAACCGGGCACCAGTCCGGAGGGAGCAGCCAGTGGCGGTTGAGCGGGCACAGCCAGCGCGGCGGATGAGCGAGGCACACCAGCAGTTCGTGCCGTACCCGAGACCGCCGGCCGGAGCGCCGAACGTGGTCATCATCGTGCTCGACGACATCGGGTTCGCGCAGCTCGGCTGTTTCGGGTCGGCCATCGCCACCCCCAACATCGACGCGCTCGCCTCGGCAGGGCTGCGGTACAACCGGTTCCACGTCACCTCGATCTGCTCGTCCACCCGCGCTGCCCTGCTGGCCGGGCGCAATCATCACGCGGTCGGCATGGGCATGACGATGGAGACGCCGCTCGGCTTCCCCGGCTACACCGGCCGGATCCCGAAGTCGGCGGCGCTGCTGCCGCGTGTCCTCACCGACGCCGGCTACAGCACGATGGCGGTCGGCAAGTGGCACCTGTGCCCGCGCGGCGAGTACTCGGCGTCAGGGCCGATGCAGCGCTGGCCGCTCGGCCTCGGCTTCGAGCGGTTCTACGGCTTCCTGAGCGCGGAGACCAGCCAGTGGGATCCGCCGCTGTGCCGCGACAACACGCTCATCGAGCCGCCGCGCAGCCCGGCTGAGGGCTACCACCTGACCGAGGACCTGGCCGACCAGGCCATCGCGATGATCCTCGACCAGCGGCAGGCCACCGCGGACAAGCCGTTCTTCTGCTACCTGGCAACCGGCGCTGCGCACGCTCCGCACCAGGTGCCGCCGGACTGGGTGCTGCCGTACCGGGGCGCGTTCGATCACGGCTGGCAGGCCGAGCGAGCGCAGACGTTCAGCCGGCAGCTGGCGGCTGGCATCGTGCCGGGAGGCACCGTGCTCACGCCGAGGCCGTCCTGGATCCCGGACTGGGCGGAGTTGTCAGCCGACGAGCGGCGGCTGTTCGCCAGGTACATGGAGGTGTTCGCCGGCTTCGTGACGCACGCCGATGCGCAGATCGGCAGGCTGATCGAGTTCCTCCGCGACCGCGGCGACCTGGACAACACGCTGCTGATGGTGCTGTCGGACAACGGCGCGAGCGCAGAGGGCGGCCAGGTCGGCACGATCAACGAGCCGAACGCCTGGCTCGGCCGGGCAGAGGACGTGACCGAGGCGCTGCGGCACATCGACGAGCTCGGCGGGCACCGCGCGTTCAATCACTACCCGTGGGGCTGGGCCTGGGCCGGCAACAGTCCGCTGCAGCTCTGGAAGCGGTACGCCTGGCTCGGTGGCGTGCGGACGCCGCTGGTCGTGCACTGGCCGCGGGCGCTCGGCCCGGAATCCGGCGGCCTGCGGGGCCAGTTCTGCCACGCCGTCGACCTGTTCGCCACCGTGCTCGACGCGGCCGGAGTCGCGGCACCCGATGTCGTGGACGGCGTGCCGCAGCAGCCGCTTGACGGCTGCAGCATCCTGCCCACGTTCAGCGACGCGTCGGCGCCGAGCCCGCGCCTGACGCAGTACTTCGAGATGCATGGCTCGCGGGCGATCTACCACGACGGCTGGAAGGCGACCACCGACTATGTATCGCCGCTGTTCGGCGAGCGCGGCTACCTGACCGGCAGCCAGGACCTTGACGAAGATCACTGGGCCTTGTTCAACCTCGACGAGGACTTCGCCGAGGCGACCGACCTGGCAGCCGGGCAGCCGGCCTTGCTGCGCCAGCTGCAGGACCTGTGGTGGGCCGAGGCCGGCCGCAATCAGGTGCTGCCGCTGTGGGAGGGGCCGGCCTCCGGTGCCAGCATCCATCCCGGTGAATATCCGGCCCCGGTGCGGGCGACCTACCGGCCGGGCGGCGGCGGGATCTGCGAGGCGCAGCTGCCGCCGATGCTCGGCGGCTTCACCGCCGCCGCGGAGCTCGAGCTGGCCGGGGACCAGCCGGCCGACGGCGTCATCTGCGCGCTCGGCGACCTGAACGGCGGCTGGTCGTGGTACCTGCTCGGCGGACGGCTGGTCAGCTGCCTGATCTCGCTCGGCGTGACCACGAGGGTGGCAAGCGCCGACCTGGTGCCGCCAGGCCGGCATCAGGTCGGCCTGCGATACCAGCCGTCGCTGGCCGGGCCGGCCACGCTCAGCCTGCTCATCGACGGGGCGCAGGTCGCGACCGCTCACCATGATGCACCGGCGATGTTCCCCGCGCTTGCGACCGCTGGCGCACGGATGCGAGTAGGCCGCGACGGCGGCCTGCCGTTCAACGACGACTACCAGCCGCCGTTCCCGTGCACTGCGACCCTGCACACGGTCACCATCAGCAGCGCCCGGCCGGCCGACAGCAGGCCGACCGGGGATCGCGTCGACCAGGCGGCGCGCGCGGACTAGCGGATCCGCGGGCTAGCTGCGCATGCTCGCGCTGATGCCGGTGAGCGCCGAGCCGGGCGCCACCGTGATGATCTTCGCGGTGCCGCGTGAGCTCGCATCCTGCCACCACTGGGTGCGGTACCCGGCGGCGCCGCAGCCCGAGGCGAACCGCACCACGTAGCTGCCAGGTACCAGGCCGCCGATCGTGTACGTGCCGGACGCGGTGGACTCCGCGACCGGGCCGCTGCCGGCGGCCGTGCCGATCGCCGCCACGCAGACGCCGGACAGCGGGCTGCCGCCTGCCCCGGTCACCTTCCCGCTGATGCTGCCGTCGGCTGCCAGGTCAGCGTTGACCCCGGTGGCCGCCGGGCCGGCCGTCACCGTCACCTCGCTGGCATAGACCTGCGGGGCGAGCAGGTCGGCGATCCCGCAACTCGGCTCGGCGAAGTAGACGTGGTACCCGCCCGCCGGCATGTTCTGCAGCCGGTAACTGCCGTCTGCCGCGGTGGTCGTGGTGACCTGCAGGTCGTTGCTGAGGCCGACCGCCTGCACGCAGATGTCTGGCTGCCCGGCAGCGGGCGACCCGGCGGTCACCGTTCCCTCGACCTTGCCGCCGGCGGCCAGCGCGATGTTGACCCCCTCGGTCCGGCTGCCGATCGTGGCATGCACGACCCGCTGCAGCAGGGCGGCCGCCAGGTTGCCATCGCCGCCGGCGTTGCACGGCCCGAACAGCAGCTCGTAATCGCTGGTGTTGAGTGACGGCACCGAGTAGTAGCCGTGCGCGCTGGTGCGGCCCATCCCGAAGTAGTCAGGCTGGCTGGTGCTCTGCGCGAAGACGCAGACGTCGCCGACCGGCTTGCCGGTGGCCTCGGCGGTCACCCGCCCGGTGATGGAGCCGCCAGCCACCAGGGCGCTGCTCACATGGTCGACGACGCCGCCAGGCTTGATCGTGATGATGCGCGCGCCGTGCTCGGTCTGGCTGTCTGCGTACCACTGCGTGGCATAGTCGGTCCCGGCGCAGGCCGAGTTGAACATCACCTGGTACCGGCCTGGCAGCAGGTCGCTCAGCTGATACGCGCTGAACGGCTCGCCGTCGCTGTAGAACTCGTAGAACGGGCTCTGCACGCCGTTGGTCAGGTCGGTTGCCTGCAGGCACGTGCCGACCACGACGTGCCCGGCCGCGGTCAGGAAGTGGCCGGTGAAGGCGCCGCCTCGGGTCAGCCGCGCGTTGATGTCCGCCGCGGTCAGGCCGGCGCCAGCCCAGACCGAGGAGGCACCGGCCGGGCCCGGCCGGGCCTGGTACCACTGGTTGGCCAGGTCGGCGCCGTTACCGCAGTTCCCGCCGAACAGCACCGCGTAGTTGCCGGGCGGGATGTTGGCGATCTTGTAACCGCCGCCGGTGGTCTGCGCCAGTTCCTCGTAGGCGGATCCGCCGGATTGCTGCATGGCGACCGTCGGCCCGGCGGCCACGCAGATCCCGGTCAGCTTCTTGCCTGACCCCCTGGTGACGGTCCCGGAGATGGTGCCGCCAGGCGGCAGCACCGCGTCGACCGCGGTGGCCTGCTGACCGGTGCTGAGCTTGATCGGCGTCGGCGTCTCCGGGTTGGTCGAATCCCAGGCCTGCGGCGCGTAGCTGCCGTGGTTGCCGCAGCCGCCGCTGAACTCCACCGTGTAGGTCGCGGCCGGCAGCTGGTCCATGCTGTAGCTGCCGTTCGCCAGCGTCTCGGTCAGCCCGCCGTCGGCGTCGAACGGGCCGCCAAGGATCACCACGCAGATCCCCTTGACCGGCGCTTTGTTCGTGCCGGTCACCGTGCCGGAGACCACTGCACCGGACAGCAGCGTGATGCTGACCCCGCTGGTAGTGCTCCCGTCGGTGACCTTGACGTTGCGCGGGGTATTGCCGCCCAGGTAGTTGCCGTCGTTCCCGCAGCCAAGGGCAAAGAAGAGCTGATAGGTACTGGTGGGCGCGCCGATGATCTGGTAGCTGCCGTTAGCTGCGGTCTGGGCGAAGAAGTAGTCGTCCCACGGCTCGGCGCTGGCGGCGAGTACGCAGATGCCGCTCAGCGGCTGCCCAGAGCTGTCGGTCACGGTGCCGGTGATGACACCGCCGACCGGCAGGACCTCGTTGATGCCGGCCACCGCGCCGCCTGCCCGTAGCCGCACCACGCCCGCGGTGTGCCGGTTCTGCTTGTCGTTCCAGAGCACGGGCGCGTACTGCGCCTGCGAGTTCAGGCAGGGCACGAACTCGACCTGGTACCGGCCCGACGGCAGGTCCCTGAGCTGGTAGCTGCCGTGCTCGGAGAGCGTGCTCGGCGCGAACAGGTACTGGAATCCCTTGCCGACGGCCAGCGGGTTGACGCAGACATCGGTCAGCTTCTGGCCGGCCGCGGTGGCCACGCTGCCGGAGATCTGCCCGCCAGGGCTGAGCACCGCGTTGATGCCGCTGACCGTGTGGCCGGCCCTGACCCCGATCAGCTGAGCCTTCTGCGGGTCGTAGGTGTTGCGGTACAGCTCGCCGACCCAGTTGCCCTTGTTGCCGCAGCCGGCCAGGAAACCGACCTCTGAGCTGCCGGCCGGAGCGCGCAGCCGGTACCTGCCGTCCGCCGCCGTCTTGGTCTCGACCGTCGTCTCCGTGACCAGCAGCTCCACGATCACGCAGATGCCGCCGATGGCACGCCCGCCCTTGCTGGTCACCCGGCCGGTGACCAGCCCCGTGCTTGACCGCGCCGCGGCGGCACGCTGCCCGGCGGTGGGCCGCGCGGCGAGGCCGAGCACCTGGCGGGCCAGCGCCACCGGGCTGGCCGGCCTGATGGTCAGGCCACGTCCTTGCGGTCGGCCGGCTGGCGGCCTGGCGGTCGGCAGCCGCATCGGCGCCAGCGTCTGCAACGGCTGCCCGGTGACGATCACGCGCTGGCTGCGATGCGTGGTCGGCAGCAGGCCGGCGCCGCGCTGCCACTCAGCCGAACTGCACCCGCGATAGCTGATCATGTACCGGCCAGGGCGCAGGCCGGCCAGCAGGAACCGGCCGTCCTGACCGGACACCGCGGTCCTGGCCTGGCCCGGGCCGGTCGCCGTCACGCAGACATCGGCGAGCGGCTGGCCGGCCTGGGTGCGCACGACTCCGGTGACGCTGCTGGCCCGGTGCAGGCTGGCCAGGTCGCGGCGCTGGTCGGCGGCAACCTGGCCGGCCGACAGCGGCAGCCGGCCTGCACCGCGCGCCGCCGTTGCCGGGCGTGCGTGCGTCGTGCTGCCTGTTTGCCTTGCGGGAACGGCACTGGCCGGGCTGGCCAGCAGCGCCAGCGCGAGTAGCACCCCGCCGAACGCAGCCGTCGAGTTCCTGAGCGTGCTGAACTGCATCGCAGTCCCCCAGATCTGGTTGACGCCGAACAGGCTCTCGGGCCGAGCCTAAGCCGGCGGCCGCTGCGCTCGTGATCTTGAACTCTTTTGTGTGCAGATAGTTATGCCTCCGTGTCGGCAGTCAGGCTGCCGAAACGGAGGCATATGCCATGGGCCCGATCAGCCGTGCATGATGGCGTTGATCATGGCGAGGTTCAGGCCGGCGGTGATCCGCAGGACCTTGGCCTTGCTCCGGGTCGGCGCGTGCTGCCACCACTGCGTGCGCAAGCCGGACCTGCCGCAGCCGGCCGAGAACCGCACGCGGTAGCGGCCGGGCAGCAGGCCGCCGATCGTGTAGCGGCCAGCGCTGGTGGTCGCCACCACCGGGCCGGTCGGCCCGAACGCTGTCACGCAGACCCCGGCCAGCTTGCTGCCGTGCGTGTTCGCCACGGTGCCGCTGATGGTGCCGTCGGCGCCGAGCGTGACGTCGACGGCCGAGGTGGTACCGCCCGCGGTGACGCTGACCGGCGCCTTGTAGTTCTGCGGCGCGAACAACCCGGACTCATCGCAGTACGGCTGGGCGGCGAAGCTCACCAGGTAGCTGCCTTGCGGCAGGTTCTGCAGCTGGTAGCTGCCGTCACCGGCGGTGCTTGTCTCGCTCGCCGCATCGACGTTGACGCCGGTGGCCTGGACGCAGATGTAGGGCAAGCCCGCGACCGGCGTGCCGCCGCTGACCGTGCCGGCGACGGTGCCGCCTGCGGCAAGCGAGGCGTCGACGCCGGTGGTCGGCTGGCCGGTGCGGACGTGCGCCACCTTCGGCAGCACGAGGTCGGCTGCGTTGTCCGCGCCGCCCGAGTTGCACGGCGAGAACGACAGCTCGTAGCTGCCGGTGTTCAGTCCGACGACGCGGTAGAAGCCATGCTTGTTGGTCCGGCCGAAGCCGTAGAAGTAATACTGGCTCGGGTCCTGGGCGAAGACACAGACGTTGGACAGCGGGCTGGCGGACCCGGCGGCGGTGACGTGACCCGCGATCGTGCCGCCCTTGACCAGCGCGCTGCTGATCCCGGTGGTGGTGTGATTCGCGCGGATGACGACCCTGGCCGCGCCGCGCCGAGTCGCGCTGTCGCGGTACCACTGGGTCGCGAAGTTCAGCCCGACGCAGCTACCGCCGAAGGCGATCTGGTAGGGGCCTGGCAGCTGGTGGCTGAGCGTGTAGCCGGTGACGGTACCGCCGACGAACAGCACGCCAAAGCCTGGCAGCTGGTATCCGGTCCGCAGATCCGTCGCATCCAGGCAGATCCCGGCCGGGTGACGGCCCGCCGCGGTGCGGATCTGGCCGCCGAGGGCGCCACCAGCCGGCAGGACCGCGTCGATGCCGGACGTGGTGATGCCGGCGCCGGCCCAGACCGCCGAGGCACCGATCGGGTATGGCTTGGCCCGGTACCATTGCGCGGCGTAGTCGGGACCGCGCAGGCTGCAGTCCGTGAACGAGAGATCGTCCTGGCCTGGAGGCAGGTTAGCCGCCCGGTACGTGCCGCCGCGTCCGCTGAAGGCCAGGCCGTCAGCCAGGGCGCCGCCTGATTCCTGCATGAGCACCGAGGGGCCGGCCACGATGCAGGCGTTCCGCAGGCCCTGGCCGGCCGAGTTGGTCACCCTGCCGGTGATGGTCGCGCCCGGCTGCATGACCGCGCTGATCCCGGTCACGTCCTGCCCGGTGCCGACCTGGATTGGCGTCGGAGTGTCGAAGTTGGTGTCCTGCCAGGCTTGTGGCGCATAGCTGCCCTTGCTGCCGCAGCCACCGGCAAAATTCGCGGTGTAGGTGCCCTTGAGCAGCTGCTTGACCGAGTAGCTGCCGTTCGCGGCCGTCCAGACCTCGTTGCCGTAGTTCCCGTCAGGCCCGCCAGACACCGTGACGCAGATGCCCTGAATCGGCCGGCCGGACAAGTTCGTGACGGTACCAGCGACCTCTCCGGCAGATCTCATCGTGATGTTGACGCCCGCGGTCGTCTGGCCGGCGGTCACCGCGATGTCGTCTGGCGTGCTTGTGCTCAGGTAGCTGCCGTTGTTCAGGCAGCCGGGGGTCACCTGAACCTGGTAGGTGCCGGTTGGCAGGGCCTCGAGCGTATAGCGGCCGTCGGCGCCGGTTTCCGCCAGCGCCACCAGGTTGTCGGCGTCCTTGCCGGTGAGGCCGTACACGCACATGCCGGACAACGGCGTGCCCGACGCATCGGTGACGGTGCCGGTGATCTTTCCGCCGAGCGGCAGCACCTGGTCGATGCCGGATACCGGGTGACCGGAGCGCACCGTGATGACCTTCGCGCCGCGCTCGGTGGCAGAGTCCCGCCACCAGACCGCAAGGTAGGGCGAGTCGACCGAGCATGGCGTGAATTGCACGCGGTACCGGCCGGGCGGCATGCCATGGACGTGATAGCTGCCACGCTTGCTCAGGCCGATGGGAGTGAACTGGTAGATTGGCCGGTCCCTGACGCTGGCCGACAGAATGCACACATCGGACAGCTTCCTGCCCGCCGGGCCGGTCACCGTGCCGGAGATCTCGCCGCCAGGCCGCAGCCTCGCGTCGATGCCGCTGGTCGTCCGGCCGGCCGCCACGGTTACCGCCTTGTACTTCGCCGGGTTCTCTGAGTTCCGGTAGACCTGCGCGATCCAGTTGCCCTTGTTGCCGCAGCCGGGCTCGAACACGACCTCGTACCGGCCCGACCGGGTCTTGCCGGTCCGGTAGAAGCCCGACTTGTCGGTGACGACAAGTCGGGCTTCCTCGCCGTTGCGCGATAGCGCCACCACGCAGATGCCCTTGATCGGCTGTCCTGCCCGGTCGGTGACCTGGCCGGCGATGCGGCCACGGCTCTTGGTGGTGAGCTGGCCGGCGGCGGGCGAATCCGGCAGCCCAAGCATCCGCCTTGCCTGGGCTATCGGGCTTGTCATCGGCCCGGCCGCTGGCCGGCTGAAGGTGCGCATCGTGACAGCGCTGACCGGCTGCACCAGCTGGCCGCCGACCTGCACCCGGCTGGCCGTGGCCTGGCTGCGCGCGCCGCCCGACCACTGGGTGAGGTAACCGCCTGCGGCAGCGCAGGCTCGGTACTCGATCGCGTAGCTGCCGGCGCGAAGGCCGCCGATGACATAGCGGCCGTTCGCGCCGGTGAACCCGGACCGGTGGCTGGCTGCGCCGAACGCGGTCACGCAGACGCCCGCGAGTGCCTTGCCGCTGGCGTCGCGGACAACCCCGGTGATCGTCG
>JASHQL010000358.1 GCA_030039155.1 Streptosporangiaceae bacterium
GACCAGGTATTCGTGCTCAACGCGTGGGGCGGTGCCTCGATCGCGGGCTTCCTGCAGATCGCCGGTGACCTGATCCCGGTGCCGTCCTGGACCCGCGACCTCGGCCTCGGCACGAGTTCTGCCACGATCTTTACCGGAACGCCGGGCGAGGTCGGATTCACGCCCGACGGGTCGCAACTGGTGGTCACGACGAAGAACGCCGCGGACACCGTGGACGTCTTCAGGGACGGCCCGTTCGGCCCGTCCGCCGAGCCGGCCGTGACGTCGCTGCCCGGCACCATCCCGTTCGGGTTCACCTTCGACCAGTACGGGCATCTCGCGCTGGTCGAGACCGGCGCGGGCGCCGTCGCCACCTTCGCCATCGCGCCCGACGGCACGCTCACCCAGCTCGGCAGCGCTGCCACCGGGCAAGCCGCGACCTGCTGGGTCACCGCGTCCCCGGAGGGCACGCTGTACGCGTCCAACGCTGGCAGCGGCACCGAGTCCATTCTCAGCACCGAGCCGGACGGCACCATTACCCAGCTCGGCACGGTTCCGACCGATGCCGGGACGACGGATGCGGTCGTGTCCGCTGAGGGCCAGTACCTGTACGTGCAGGCTGGCGGCCCAGGCAATGTCGACGTCTACCGCATCGGCCCCGGCGGGTCACTGACCGAGACCGGCTCGGTCACCGTTCCCGGCGCCGTCGGCGGCGAGGGCATCGCCGCTTCCTGATCACGCCATCGCACGGCACCGGGCAGCGCCAGGCCGCAGGCACGCACGGCTGGCCGCAGGCGCTGCCCGGTGCCGCGCCAGACCGTCGCCGACGAGGAGCAGGCATGTCACACCACTTCGACAGCCCGACAGCGATCGAGGATGGCCGGCTCAACCTGGGCGACCTGTACGTGTTCCCGGAGCGGCCAGGCACATCCACGCTGCTGGTGACCGTCAACCCGGACGCCGGGCGGTCCAACCCGACCACGTTCCGGCCGGACGCGCTCTATGAATTCGTCATCGCCAGCGATGGCGGGACACGCGAGGACCTGGCGTTCCGGATGAGTTTTGACGAGCCGGACGCAGCCGGAAACCAGCGCATGCGCGTCCGCTACGCGGCCGGCCCGTCAAGCCGGTCAGGCACCGAGGGCGCCGAACTCGGGTCAGGCCGAACCGGGCAGACCTTCGCGCTCGGCAACGGCGGATCCGCATGGTTCGGCCTGGCGCAGGACCCGTTCTGGGGTGACGCCGTCGCGCTGTTCGCCTTCACCCGCGGGCTGGCTGAAAACCAGTACCGTCCTGAGCTGTTCGCCGGGACGCCGGGCAACCTGCTGGCGGGCCGGAACGTCACGGCCATCGCCGTGCAGGTACCGGACGCGGCGTTCGGCGGCACCTCCGTCACGGTGTGGGCCAGGATCAGCCTGTACGGACACGCCGCCCAGCGCCAGGTCAGCCGGGCCGCCCACCCGCTGCTGCGGTCCTTCTTCTTCCCGCACCCCGGCCCGGCGACCGAGGCGCTGAACGCCGGGTCGCCCGCCGACGACGTTGCCGCTTACCGCGACCTGGTGCTGCGGACCGCGCTGCATGTGGCGGAAGTCAGCGGAGCCGCTCTGCCTGACGACCTGGCCGCGGCCGTCGCCGCCGCGTTCCTGCCCGATCAGCTGCGGTACCGGCCGGGTCAGGCCGCACACTTCGCACCAGGCACCGGCAACGGCCGCGGCCTGCACGACGACGCGTTCGGAACCACGTTGTCGCTGATGGTCGGCCATCCGCTCGGCGTCACCACCTCGCCCCACCCGGTCGTGGCTGACTTCCCGCACCTCGCGCCTGCCGGGCACGACGACATCCCGGCGCTGTCGGACCTGCTTGGCCTGCGTGAGCGTGGCGGATGACTTCGAGGGGGGCAAGGCCGGTGTTGCCCCGGTGCTTGGCAAGCTAGGACGCACCGTCCAGATTCGGGGGTCACCCAGTGCCCGA
This sequence comes from Streptosporangiaceae bacterium, assembly GCA_030039155.1. GTDB lineage: Bacteria > Actinomycetota > Actinomycetes > Streptosporangiales > Streptosporangiaceae > JOPF074. The sequence continues at coordinate 1,951 of JASHQL010000358.1, forward strand.
CTCGGAATCCGGCAGCCAGGCCGTCAGGCCAGCACGTCAGCACGCACAAGGAAGGCGGCTTGACGGCCGATGAGGCGGATTCTGGTCACCAGCGCCAGCGGCGCGAACGGCGACGGGTACGGCACGGTGCTCAGCTTCTCGGCCGGCGGCGAGCTGGCCGGGCCGTTCAGCGACGATCCCCGGATCACCGATCCGCGCGGTATGAGCCTGAGCCCGGCCGGTGACCTGGTGTACCTCACCAGCGGCGACGACCGGGTGCTCGCCCTCGACAAGAACGGCAGCGTCACGCTGGACTCTGGCCGTCAAGATGGCCTGGACGGCGGCGGCGGCGCATTCGCACCGGACGGCCGCTACTGCGTCACGTTGCGGCGCCGCGGCACGATCCTGGCCCTGCCCCCGCGGCTCGATGCCGCTGGCGAGCTCCTGCTGCCTGATGGTGCCGTTCCCTTCCCCAGGGGTTTTGGTTTCGGCGATGGCGGGCGGCTGTACCTGTCGTCGGGCATCGGCCCAGCCGGGCAGGGGGACAACACCGTCGCGGTGTTCGGCGGCGACGGCCGGCCCGGCAATCCGCGGCTGGTCAGTGACCCCGAGCTGAGCCCGCTCGACCTGGCGATCGCGCCAGGCGGCACCCTGGTCGTGTCCAGCGAGTGGCCGTTCGGGTCGCCCGCTGCCACGGCGACGATCCGCGAATACGACCCGGCCACCGGACAACTGGTGCGCGTGCTCGCGCCCGCCCCCTCCGTGGCGTTCGCCAGGCCACGCGGACTGCGGTTCGGGCCAGGCGGCCAGCTCTACTGCGTCGGCCAGGACCACGTCATCGCGTTCGACTTCCCGACCGGGAGGTTTCTCGGCGTGATCGCGGAACTGCCCAGGCTCAACGGCCAGGCCGTGCTGCTGCTGCCGTGACGCCCACGCGGCCAGTCATGCCGCGAGCGTGCCCGGTCACCCAGCCGAGCCGATGCGCGTCGCGTTCGCTGCAGTGCGGGCTCGGCTGGACCGCGCCGGCACCGTGCTGAGCGGCGGCCAGGATTCATCCGGATCGGACGAAGCGCTGTCGGCTCGGCACCGAGCATGCTGTGACGATGGCAGCCAGCCCGTCCTGCCGACGTGCCCATCGAGTGCGCGCGGTCGCCGGTGCCGGCCACGGACTGCGTGGCTGCCAGCTTCCCGACCCGGCTGCCGCGCTGTCATGACGGCGGCCGTCGG
>JASHQL010000359.1 GCA_030039155.1 Streptosporangiaceae bacterium
GGTGGTGACGTAGACGGTCCGGCCGTTCGGCGTGGCCGCGAGGCAGTGGGCACCACCTGTGCTGATCGTGCGCCCGGTTTTGTGGCCGACCCGGATCGCGGTCACGTTGCGGGAAATCGAGCTGGCGACGTAGACGGTCACCGGCGGGCGGGTGCCGTGGCCGGCCCCGGCGGCCGCGCCTGCCGGGGTTGCGGGCCCGGTCAGCCCCAGCAGGGCCAGCGCTGCCGCCGGCGCGGTGAGGCACAGAACGCGCGTGACAACTGGCCGCATCGCCGATCTCCGTTACCGCCCAGAATGCTGCCCGGCAAGCCGCAGGCTCGGATCAGTATGCGCTCGTCGGCACCGCCGGACAATGTACGGCGGATTACCCAGACCAGCGGCTATCACGGCGTACTTCGCATGAGTGGGGCTGAAGTCTGCGCCGTCGTCGCAGACCGTACGGAGGACAGACCTGCCGGGCCACCGTCCGATGACTCTCGCGGACCAGCACCTGTTCCTGACGACACAGTGCGGCCTCATATGGACGGCGGCTCGAGGACGATGGGCGGCGGGGGCTCAAGGGGTATCGGCGGTGCCGCGGGCTCGCCGAACGCTGCCTCGGCCGCTGACATGGCGCCGTAGTCGGTCGCAAGATTGCTGTAGATCGAGTAGATCAACGTGATGAAGATGCCGAGCTTCAGCCACAGCCCTGGCGTGAAGAAGAACAGGCCGCAGATCAGCGGGAAGTTGATCAGCCAGTAGATCGCGCCCCACTTGTGGACCTTGTACTGGGTGTACGGGTTCGTGGACAGGTCTTTGAAGAACAACATCATCCAGCGGTGCCTGGCGCGCACCGCGGTCTGGACAGTGTGCAGCCGGGCGACCTCGGCGCGCAGTTGGCGGACCTCGGCAATCAGGACCTGAGTCTCAGTCATAACGCCAGTATCAGCACGCAAGCGGCAGGAATGGCGAACGTCGCAGGCGCCCGCTGACAGAGCCGATCGCTAGGGTGCGGCACGAGATGCCGACCCAGGGAGGATCCGGTGCCCGTTCGCTATCAGCTGGTCATCGACTGTGCCGACCCGGACCGGCTGGCCCGGTTCTGGGCCGCGGCGCTTGGTTATGAGCTTGCGCCGGTCCCGGCTGGATTCGCTACCTGGAACGACTTCTACCGCGATCTCGGCGTGCCCGAGGAGGACCTGGTCGACGGGGCGGACCGGATCAGCGACCCGCACGGGCACGGGCCGGCCATCTGGTTCCACGCGGTCCCCGATGCCAAGCAGGTCAAGAACCGGCTGCACCTCGACATCCGGGCCGGCGGCGACTGGACGGATCCGATCGAGACCCGCAGGGAACGAGTTGACGCCGAGGCCAGCCGGCTGGTCGGCTTGGGCGCCACCATCACCGGCGCGCTGTCCGAGGAGGGATCCAGCCACTACGCCGTCGGGATGCAGGACCCGGAAGGCAACGAGTTCGATATCAACTAACCGCGACCGCGGGGAATCGGAGCTGGCCGGGTCACCAGGAGTCCGCCAGCCAGGCCAGGAACCGGCCCTGCGACCAGCAGCGGCCGACTGCCTCGGCGTGCAGAGCCGACTGGCCGAACACCGCGAGCCCCACGATGCTGTGGCCGGAGGCGCGGCGGTCGCCGAGGGTCGGGATGGCGGGCGCGACGCCGACCCCCTCCACCGACACCCATGCCACCGGCCGCCTGACCGCCGCTTCGCCGAGCAGGCGCAGGAAGCGCAGGCGGTTCTCCGGCGGGAAGCGCGACAGCGCCCACGTGGTGGTGACCACAGGCAGCGCGTCCGCCGGCACCAGGGCGAAGGCGTCCGGCAGCATCTCGGCTGGGTCACCGCGCAGCAGCAGCGGCGGGGCCGCAGCCGCCAGCGCCAGCTCCGCGTCGAGCGCTGCGATCAGCTCCGGCTGATCGGGCGGCAGGCAGGCGCGCAGCCATCTGGCCTCGTCCTGGTCGGTCACGTCGACCGGGTCGGGGTCGATGCCGATCCGGGTCAGGACCTCGGGCATTGGCCAGGGCGGGATCGGCCGGTCTCGCACGGCCGTACACGACAGTTGCACCACAGATGACGGGTCGCCAAGCGACTGCCCGTTGCTGTAGCTGATGCCGACGCGATCGACGTTGAGGTTGAACCCGGCGGCGCAGCCCACGTCGATGAGCCCGACCGCGTCGGCGGCTGCCAGGCGCGCCGCCGCTGCGATGGCCGGGTACAGCACGGCGCAGCGCGCTGGCTGATAGGTCAGCGGCTTCCGGCGCGCGGCGAGCGCCACGACCGAGTCGGTCAGCCGGAGCAGGGTGTCGACCGCCGCGCCGGCGGCCGCGTCGCCATCCGCGGCAGCGTAGGCCGCGGCCAGCGCCGGGGCGCGGCCGTCGAGGGCCAGGTAGTGCAGCGCGGCGAGGATCACCGCTGGATGCCGGTTGCGCGCCGGGGCGGCCTCGATCGCGCGCAGCGCGGCGTCGGACTCGGTCAGCGCGACGGCAACGCGCCCGGCCAGCGGTGAGCAGTCGGCAGCGAAGCGCCGGTACGCCTGACCAACGGCGCGGACCCGGCCGAGCTGAGCGACGGTCACTTGCGCTCGATCTCCGCGAACGGGTGGTAGTCAACTTCGCCGGTGTCCTCGGTACCGACGGCCACGCACGTGCTGGCCGAGACACAGGACACGCCGTCCAGGTAGGCAACGGTGACGTGCGCCGGTTCGGGCGCGGCGGCAACCTTCCAGCTCTTGCCGTTCCACCGCTCGATCAGCGGCACCACGGCGTCTGACCGGTTGTCGTTCTGCCCGACGGCCACGCAGTCCCTGGCCGAGACGCAGTCCACGCTCACCAGCGTGCTGCCCTTCGAGCCGCTCGGAGCCGGCACCTTCTGCAGCGCCCAGCTGCTGCCGTTCCAGCGCTCGGTGAACATCAGCGTGCCGGTGGTCACCTCGTCGGATCCGACGGCCATGCAGGCCTTGGCCGATGCGCAGGACACGCTCCACAAGACGATGTCGTTCGAGTGCCGCGGGTTGGGCGTTTTCTCGAGCTTCCAGGTCGAGCCGTTCCACCGGTAGGCCACGCTGTAGTTGCCGCCGCCGGCCTTGGCGTAGGTGCCGACGGCGGTGCATACCTTCGCCGCTGGGCAGGACACGCCATGCAGTTGCGCGACGTCCGAGCCCTTCGGGTCCTTGACGGTCTGAACCTGCCAGCCCGAGCCGTCAGACCGCGCCGCCAGCGCGATCTGGCCGCCCGAGGTTGGGTTGTATTCGCCAACGGCAGTACAGTCGCCGGCTGAACTGCAGGTGACGCCGTTGAGGTCGACATCTTCCGCGCCGGCTGGCGCCGGGCCATCCTCGACCGTCCAGTCGCTGCCGTTCCACCGCTCGACCAGCCCGCCAATGTCGTCGTCGGTGGTGGTCTCGTAGGTGCCGACCAGCACGCAGTCTGAGCCGGTAGGGCACGACACGCCGGTCACCGTGTCCTCGTCGCCGGTGCTGCCGGCCACGTCCGGCGTCTTCTGCAGCGCCCAGTGGCCGTCCCACCGTTCGGCCACCGTGAGGTACTGGGCACCGCTCGTCAGCTCGTCGGCTCCGGCGGTGCATGCCTGGCTGGCGGAGCACGACACGCCGAAGTCGAAGGTGCTGGACGAGCCCGTCGGGGTCACCATGTCCGAGATCGACCACCTTGGCGCGCTCAGCGAATGCGTGCCGGCGGTGGCCGGGGTGACGGCGGCAAGCGCGGCGGCGAACCCGAGTGCGCAGGCGGCTGCTGCCGCCCCGAGTGCCCGGTTCCTGCGGTGACCTGCTGCTGCGGCAAACCGAGACATCGCGACCCTCCAGCACCATGCGTGCCCGGAATGTACGCCCGCGACCGCAGGCTCGTCCAGGGGTGTTCCGCGCGCCGCTACTCGCCGTCTGGAGTGGTGTGGATGAGCTTCTTGTTGACGAACTCGTCGATGCCGAGCGGGCCGAGCTCGCGGCCGACGCCGGAGCGCTTGGTGCCGCCGAACGGCAGTTCCGGGCCGCCGCCCTCGGCCTGGTTGATCCAGACCATGCCGACGTCCAGCCGGTCGGCGACGTCCAGGGCCAGTGCCTCGTCGCTGGAGAACACCGCGCCGCCCAGTCCGTAGGAGCTGCTGTTGGCCAGTTCGACCGCCTCGTCCGGGGAGGCGACCTTGTACACGACGGCGACCGGGCCGAACAGCTCCTCGTGGTAGGCCCGCATGTCCGGGGTCACCCCGGACAGCACCGTGGCCTCCACGAACGCGCCTGGCCCGGTCAGGCGGCGGCCGCCCAGGTGCACCGTGGCGCCCTTGGCGACCGCGTCGTTGACCTGCTCCATCAGGTTGCGGGCCGCCTGTTCCGACGACAGCGGCCCGTAGGCGACGGCCGGGTCGGTGGGGTCGCCGGTGGCGTAGCCGGACATGGCCGCGGTGAACTCGGCCATGAAGTCGTCGTACACCTCGCCGGTGACGATCATCCGCTTAGACGCGTTGCAGGCCTGGCCGCCGTTCTCCATCCGGGCGGCCGCCGCGGCCTTCGCCACCGCGGGCAGGTCAGCCCCGTCCAGCACGATGAACGGGTCGGAGCCGCCAAGCTCAAGCACGACCTTCTTCAGGTTCCTGCCCGCGGTCGCCGCCACGGCGGACCCGGCTCGCTCGCTGCCGGTCACCGACACCCCGGCGATCCGCGGGTCACCGATCATCTCCGCGACCTGCTCGTTGCTGGCGAACACGTTGATGTAGGCGTCCGCCGGCACCCCCGCCGCCAGGAAAATCTGCTCCATCGCGGTCGCTGACTCCGGGCACTGCGGCGCGTGCTTGAGCACGATCGTGTTCCCGATCACCAGGTTCGGCGCGGCGAACCGCGCCACCTGGTAGTACGGGTAATTCCACGGCATGATCCCCAGCAGCGCCCCGATCGGCGACTTGCGCACCCACGCCGTGCCCGGCGTGTTGGACTGCAGCGGCTCATCCTTGAGCAAGTCGGGCCCGTGATCGGCGTAATACCGGTAGATCCCGACGGTGAACTCCAGCTCGCCCAGCGCCTCGGCCGTGGTCTTGCCCATCTCCCTGGTGATGATCGACCCAAGCTCGGCCATCCGGTCCTGGTAGATCTGCGCCACCCGGCGCAAGATCTCCGCCCGCTCGGCCATCGCGGTCCGCCGCCAGGCCGGATAGCCCCGGCCGGCCCGGTCCAGGACCTCGGCGATCTCCGCATCGGTCGCCGTCGGGTACTCCCGCTCCAGCTCACCGGTAGCCGGATTCACAACCTGGTACTTCATCGCCCCTGCCTCTCGGTAGCGCACGCTCAGGTGGTCATCCCAACGAGCCTAACCGGGCGGGGCCGCGGGCCCTAGTTCTCCCACCAGCCGAGCACGCGCATCGCCCGCAGGGTCACCCAGCGAGACGGCTTGCCTGGCTCGTCGTCTACCTCGAACCAGACCCGGCCCGGCATCCGCCAGTCAAGCAGCCAGGTCCCGTCCGGCTGCCGCTTCGACCGGACGTGGCCGACGGCATCGGCCAGCCTGGGATCGGGCGCGGCGCCGGTCAGGATGGCAGCGGAGCGGAAGTAGTCGAGCGCCCTGAGCACGTCGTAGCGCCACCGGTAGGGGTTCAGGAACGCCAGGAACTGCCCGTCGGCTGGCTCGCCGGTGCTGAGCCGGCGGAACAGGCCGCGGTCAAGCAGGTACTCCTCGCCGGATGCTCGCGCCGCCCGCGTCTCGGCCGTGCCGCCGGTGGCCCGCTCGAACTCCAGCAGCCCTTCCAGCACGTTGATGGTGCTGGCGAAGGACGAGCGGACCGAGCCGTTCGCCCGCTCGCAGTTCCAGCCGCCGTCGGCAAGGCGCTCGCCCGCCAGCCGCTGCGCGAGCGCCGAGACGTCGACGCCGAAGTATGCGCCGTCGGCAACGGCGCGGCCGTTGATGCACTCCTCGACCTCGCCTTCCCAGTAGGGCTGGCCGGCGTGATCCCAGCGTGAGTTGGCGCCGATCAGCCCGACCGTCCGGCTGGCCCGGTCCGAGCCGGGATCGAGCCCGAACTCCCGCAGCTGGGACAGCGAGAATGCGGTGGCCGTCCACGGCTGGCCGACCTTCTGCCACTCGCCGAAGTCGAAGCCGCTTGGGATGAACGCGCCGCC
>JASHQL010000360.1 GCA_030039155.1 Streptosporangiaceae bacterium
CGCGGGCTGATCGACAGCGCCTCCTGCACGTCGGGCAGCGCGTGCGGGAAGTCGCCGTGGAAGCCGTTGACCGCCACGATGAACGGCAGGCCGGCGGACTCGAAGTAGTCGACGGCGGGGAACGAGTCGGCCAGCCGCCTGGTGTCGACCAGCACCACGGCGCCGATCGCGCCCTGGATCAGGTCGTCCCACATGAACCAGAACCGGTGCTGCCCAGGCGTGCCGAACAGGTAGAGGATCAGGCCGGCGTCCAGCGTCACTCGGCCGAAGTCCATGGCGACAGTGGTGGTGGTCTTGTCAGGGGTGTGCGACAGGTCGTCGACGCCGTCGCTTGCCGTGGTCATCACCGCTTCGGTCGTGAGCGGGGTGATCTCTGAGACCGAGCCGACGAAGGTCGTCTTGCCGACGCCGAAGCCGCCGGCGACGACGATCTTCACGGACGTCATCACGGCGTCTGAGGCCTCGCCCGGCATCGTCCTAGAGCTTGCGAAGTCCACTGAGCACCCTTTCGAGCAGGTTGATATCCGGGCGGCCCTGGGCGTGATCGGTCTGGTGCACCCGGACAAGCCCTTCCATCGCCATATCGGCAATCAGGACCCGAGCGACCCCCAGGGGCATCCTGAGCACCGCGGATACCTCCGCGACCGACCGCCAGTCGCGGCAGAACCCGAGGATCGCCTGACACTCGGGGCTGAGCACGGACAGGTCGCGCGCCTCGTAGTGCGACGCGGCGACCATGGCCTCGATCTGCAGCTGGTAGCTCGGCTTGGTCCGGCCGCCGGTGACGGCATACGGCCGGACGAAGGCGCTCCCGCCATCGCCCACCCCGAACGGATTGGAATCCTGCATGCCCGGATCGCCGGGCACGGGCGCAAAGCTTGCGGCGAGATCGAAATCCGAGCCGAGCTCGCCGTCGCGGCCGAGCTGGAACATCGCGCTAGACGCGTCCCAGTCATCTCGGCCAGGGCCGGACACGGCAACCTCCTGTCACTGATGACCACCTTGTGACCAGCCTGGTGACAGCGGCGCGCGGACGTCGGGAGTGAGCGCGCTGCCCACTCGCTCGACCAGCAGGGCCATCTCGTACGCGACCAGGCCCATGTCACAGTCGGCAGCGGCGAGCACCGCCAGGCTTGACCCGTCGCTGATCGCCATGATGATCAGCAGCCCGCGCTGCATCTCCACCACGGTCTGGCTGACCGCCCCGCCCTCGAACACCCGGGACGCGCCCTGAGTCAGGCTGGTCAGTCCCGAGGTCACCGCGGCGAGCTGGTCGACGCGGTCCGCAGGGAACCCGTGCGAGAACGCCATCGGCAGGCCGTCAGCGGACACCACGATCGCGTGCGCGACCGACGGCACTCGCTCCACGAAGTTCGTGATCAGCCAGTTCAGGTCCTGCGCGGGGCGCACGAGCGGACTCACAGGCGCTCCTTCCTTTTCTGACGGCACGCTCGCCGACCGGTGCTCACCGCCGTGTCACTCAGCAGCCGAGCCGCCAGAGGGCACCTCTGCACTCTGAGCTTAACCATGACCTTCTCCGCGATTCCCTGCCTGTCATCATCGCGAACTGCCGTCGCCATCGCCACCCGCCTCGTCATCCTGGCTGAAGGCGGCTGCCCGGCCTTCCTTGACGCCGCGCTGGAAGCTGGCGAAACGGTCCCTGGTGACCGCGGCCGACCTCACCGGAGCTGGAGCCGCCGGCTGCGTCTCGGTGGCCACGGCACCGGGCACCAGGTTCGCTTGCGGGACCCGCTTGGGCAGCCCGGCCTCGGTGGTGCCGCCAGAAGCCGGCGCGCTGGCCGCGGCCGCGGCCTGCCAGCCCTCGTCGGCAGGCGAGGTCCAGTTCACGCTCTCGGTCTCCGGCTCGGCGTGATCCTGCTCCTGCCAGCTGCTCAGTGCGCTGCGGCCACGGCGGAACCAGTCAGACTCGACAGCCTCGAAGATCGGCAGCCTGTTCTCGGTGGCAACGTGGTCAGCGGCCGGCAGCACGATGCCATCGGCGCTGTCGCCGTTCCCCCAGCTGCTGAGCGGGCCGCCAGCGGACGGGCCGTTGGCGCTGGCGGCGATCCCGTCGCCGGCCTCGGCAGCCGCGTCCGCCGCAGCCGGCAACGAGGGCGACGACGCGGGCAGCGACGGCGACGACGCCGGGGAGGCCGGCATCGTCATCGGCTGCTGGTCGGCGCCGACCACCGGAAGCGGGCCGGTGCCGAACCGGTCCGGCTGCACCACCGGCTGCGGGCCGGTGCCGAACTGGTCGTCGCGCACGACCGGAATCGGCCCGGTGCCGAACGGCCCGTTCCCGATCACCGTCGGCTCGGCGGCCGGGAAGCCCTCGCCAGCGAAGCCGTCGCCAGCGAAGCCCTCGCCAGGCTGGGCAGGCTGCGGCGTTGACCGGAACGCGGGCAGCGGCCCGGTGCTGCTCGGACTGGCCGACCACTGGCCGGCGCCCGGCCGGGGTCCGGCGCCTGGCACCCGGCGCGGGCCGAGCGGGCCGACCTGCTCGCTCTCGGCGGCCAGCGAGGCGAACTTCGGCGCGCGGGCGGCGTCGACCTCCTGCGCGGTGGTGGCGGGCCGCTCGCCGGTGGATAGCCCCGGCCGCTCGCCGCTGGTCAGCGAGGCCACGCCGGCCGGCAGCTCCTGGGTCCCTGACACGCCGTCGACCCGGCGGAACCCGCCGGGGCTGGTGCCCTGGTGGCTGACTACCTCGTCCGGCAGCCAGACCAGCGCGGTGAGCCCGCCCGCCGCGGCCGGCCGCAGCCTGACCCTGATCCCGTGCCGTGCCGCCAGCCGGGCGACCACGAACAGGCCCATCCGCCTGGACACCGCGACGTCCACCACTGGCGGGTTGTCCAGCCGCCAGTTGGCGTGCGCCATCTCCTCGGCGCCCATGCCCACGCCGTGGTCGGTGATGTCAAGCAGCACGCCGCCGCTGGACAGCAGGTGCCCGGCGACGGTGACCGGCGTCTCGGCCGACGAGAACGCAGTCGCGTTCTCGGCAAGCTCGGCGAGCAGGTGCACCACGTCGTTGACCGCGTGGCCGCGGACCGCGATGCCCGGCTGGACGTTCAGCGTCACCCGCTCGTACTGCTCGATCTCGGAAACCGCGGCGCGCAGCACGTCGACCAGCGCGACCGGCTGGTTCCACCGGCGGGTGGCCTCGTGGCCGGCCAGCACCAGCAGGTTCTCCGAGTTGCGCCGCATTCGGGTGGCCAGGTGGTCCATCTGGAACAGGCTGGCCAGCCGGTCCGAGTCCTGCTCGCCCTGCTCAAGGTCGTCGATCAGCCTGATCTGCCGCTCGACCAGGGACTGGCTTCGCCTGGACAGGTTGACGAACATGGCGTTGACGTTGCCGCGCAGCGCCGCCTCGTTCGAGGCCAGCCGCAGCGCTTCCCTGTGCACCTGGTCGAACGCCCTGGCAACCTCACCGATCTCGTCGGCAGAGTCCACGCCGATGGGCTCGACTTCGAGCGGCACGCCGGCGCCGTCGGTGTCGCTCATCCGGCGCACCGTCTCCGGCAGCCTGATGCCGGCCACCTCGAGCGCCCCGGCCCTGAGCCGGCGCAGCGGCCTGACCATGGACCGGCCGACCATCGTGGTCAGCAGCAGCGCGAGGGCCAGCACCAGGAACACCGCGCCGCCGGTGGCCGACGCGTCGAAGATCGCCTGGTCGCGCAGCGCGCTGGCGCGGCTGACCGAGTCGCTCACCAGCCGCTGCTCGACCAGGTGCATGTCGTCGATCTCGCCCGACATGTCGCCGAACCAGTCGTCAGCGGTGGTCGTGGTGATGTTCAGGTTCTTGCCGCTCTGGCCGAAGATGATCGCCTGGGCTTCTTCTTCGTTCGCGAAGTCGACAAGACCGCCGGACACCACGTTGTTATAGAGCGCGACCTGCTGCGGCGTGGCGTCGGTCTGGTACTGCTTGATGCTCGCGTTCATGTTGGTCTCGGCGTCCACCAGGGCCGGCAGGATGCCAGCGGGGAACGCCTCCCTGGTGAACGCGTAGGCCAGGTACGCGCGCTGCTCAGATGCCTGCTCGGCGATCTCGGAGACCAGGCCGAGCGCCCTGACCGTCTCGGTCAGTGACGGGTCGCCGTTGCCGATGGTCAGGTCGCCGTCGATCGCCAGCACCTGGTCGATCAGCGTGGTGTACTTCTGCACCATGTCGATCATCGGCAGCTGCGTCTTGGTCGAGGCGTCGCGCAGATCGGTCAGCGTGCCGAGGACGGCGGTGATCGCGCTCGCGTCCTGCTGCACCTGCGCCGGGTAGCCGCTGCCGATGCTGGCCACCTCGCTGCGGACCCTGATCACCCACGGCTTGGAGAGCTGGTAGTCCTCGGTGACCGTCTGCAGCAGCGGGGCAGCGCTTGCCCTGACTGTCTTGTTCTTGCTCTGCGCGGCGGCCCGGCCGCCGTTCAGCCCGGCCGCGATGTACGAGGCGGTGATGTCCCGCTCGTTCTCCAGCTTGGCCGCAAGCGTGGTGATCGCCAGGCTCAGGTTGGCCAGCTTCTCGACCCGCTGATAGGCCAGGGCGCTCTGCACCGAGTCCACAATCCGGAAGCCGCCGAGCACGACCGCGGTCAGCGTCGGGATGGTAATGAGCAGCAGCAGCCTGGAGCGCACCCGCCAGTTCCGCAGCGCCATCCGGGAGCCCTGGCCGCCCGGGTCGGCGGGCTGCACGCCCGGCGGCCT
>JASHQL010000361.1 GCA_030039155.1 Streptosporangiaceae bacterium
ACGCTGTTGCTATCCCGCTCAGGACGGCGTGTCGGATGCTGCCGGCCCCGATCGTATCAGGACGAATATCCCTGTTGTCTCGTAAGGGCCCGATCACCCGCGCTCACCCTATCTCCACCCGTCCGCCGGTTTCCGCGCGAGGGCGTTGAAGGCTCGCGAATCGGCTGCCACGCTGTACCTGGTTCGTGACCTTGGCATCCCGCGCATCTGCTCACCTGTGTGGTTCCTGCGCCCGGCGGAAGAGGCGAAAGCAGCGTCCAGGCACCCCAGCGTCGGGCTTGTCTGGCCTGGGCGAGATCGGCACCGAGCTAGGCAAGGGCGCTGCAGCAGGGCCTGGCCGGGACGGGTTCGGGCGGCTGTCCTCGGGTTCTTCGGCGACGCAGCTGGACCTGCATGTTGTTCGTGCGTGATGCGCGCCCGCGACCGTCGGCTGCGGTACGTTGTGCCTGGTCAGAGATGGATTGCTCGGTTCACTGAAAAGCGGAAGGTCGGCGGTTCGACCCCGCCCCTGACCACTCACTGTGAGCTGTAAGGACCCGCCTCGGCCTTTGCGTCGCCCGCTGAGCCAAGGGCGGTGTCTGCAAGGCCCCTGATCTAGACGTCACCGGTCCTGGGCATGCGCGGGGGCTAGGATGCGGTGCCTGTTGCGATACTGGTGATGGCCTCGTATTCATCGTGGGTGAGCTGGCCGAGGTCGTAGGCCAGGACGATGTCGTCGAAGGAGCCCGGCAGGTAAGGCTGCGGGTCGTCGATGGCGGGCGCGGCGGCTTCCTGCCCGGCCGGGCAGACGGCCGGGGTTTCTGGCCAGTACCGCTGGCCGAGCAGCTGGAGCAGGTCGGCGAAGCTGATCCGGCCGGTGCGGTAGGCGGAGATGAGAGAGATGACGATGCCGCCGGGGAAGCTGATCTGACTATCCAGCCGCCCGGCCGGCACGCCAGGTTCAGGTTGCCCGTCAAAACCGTCGGCGGGGATCTGCCTGCCGGTGTCGGCTGCCTGCTTGTCGGCGAGGGCGCGGATCGCCTCGGGCGGGATGTACCGGCCGCCGTAGCCGCGGCCGTTCAGGTAGTCCTCGTGGCCGCGGCGGTACGCGGCCTCGGTGCGGCGCACTGATTCGTCGATGCTGATGTCGGCGAAGACGCCTTCGATCCGGTAGCAGCCGGACCGCAGCACCGAGATCCACGTGTGCACCGGCGCGGGGGAGGCCATGGACATTTCCAGGATCAGGTTGCGCCCGTCGGCGATGGCCCGCAGCGCGGCCCGCTTGGCCAGGTACTGCGCCTCGCCGTGGGCCAGGTCGGCGGCTTCCATGGGGGACAGGCCGGCGATGCGGGGGATCATGCCGCGGCGGGCCAGTTCGGTGAGCATGCCGGGGACGCTGACGGTCAGGTACTGGCTGCGGTCCGCGGCCTGGTCCAGGACGCCGGCCAGGTCGGCGCCGGGCAGGCCCGCTGCAAGGATGGCCATGCGCCGGCAGGGTACGGCGCGGCCGGCGGCGATCAGATCGCGGACGATCTCGGCGTGCGCGAGGCTGCGCTCCAGTTTCCAGACGATCACGGCCACGCCCTCCTCACATCAGCCAGCGGCCCGAGGCGGTAGCGCGATGCCACGTGCAGCCGCTGGCACCCGTCACCCATGCTCGCCGCGTCTCTTGCAGCCGCTTTGACGGTCAGCTTGCAGTTGCACCACCGGTTGCCGTGCCGCGGGCGATCTGACGGCGTCGGCGCCGGCTGAGTTTCGGCCTTGCCGCCGGGCAGACCTGACTGGCCACCGGCTGCCAGGTCAGCGGGCAGGTCACACGGTCCGTCACACCAGCGATCCGATACTGCCCCTGCCGCGTGCCCGGACGGCCGCCACGAGTCACGCCCGGGCCGGCAAGGAAACCATCAAGGCCAGTGCAAGACGGCCGGCCAGGCTCAGGTGCACGAGCACTGGCCCGGCCGGGCTAGTGCAGCCCGACACCACGACACGGATCGAGGTCCCTCCCGTGCCCCATGTTCCCGCCGCCCCAGACGTTCCGCGCTGGGTGAAGAGTTCCTACAGCTTCGCCAACGGCGACTGCGTCGAAGTCGCGCTGCTGCCCGACGGCCAGATCGGCGTCCGCGACAGCAAGAACACCCGCGGGCCAGCCCTGCGGTTCACGCCCGCTGAATGGCGCGCGTGCATCGCCGGCGTCCAAGCGGGCGAATTCAGTCAGCTGCCGCCCGCGGGCTAACCGGCTCACGCTGAAGCACATGCGGAGGCGTCCGACGGTCCGTGTAAGCATGCGGACGGCATGACCGAGCTTTGGTGATGGCCGGGCTCGGCTAGTAGGCGCAGCCGACGCCGGCGCAGATCGGGGCGGTCAGCTGGCCGGACCGAACCGTGAGCACGAAACTAGCGGCGGCGACGGCGTGAGCGGCCGGCCAGTGCGCCGATGATCAGCAAGATGATGCCGACGACGATCGCGACGTACCCGCGGATGTGATGGTGACCGCGCCCGTGCAGGGCATGGCCAGGGAAGAACGATGGCAGCGAGTGGATCGGCTCCACCAGGTAAACCACGCCGACGACCACGGCCAGGATGCCGAGTACAACCAGCACGATGCCGACCAACCGTGACATCCGGGCCTCCTTCTGTGGGCAACCCAATGCTAGGCCCGGCGCTCCTTGGCGGGGGCCAGATTCGTAGCGTCTGTACCGCGTGATCCCAGGGCGTGTGGCGGGCCTACTTGGCGGTCGACTTCCTCACGTCGGCGACCTTGCGCCCTTCTTCCAGGTAGGCCAGCGCCCGGCCGGATGTTGCCGCCCGGACTCGCCGCCTGATCGGGGGTCGCAACAGCTGCAGGGCTTCCGGAAGCGCCGCGAGTTTGTGCTCGCTGATCTCCTCGGCCTGCAGCGTGATCCTGGCCAGCTCACGGTCCTCGAAACGGCCGCAGTCGAACAAGAACCTGATGCCGCCAGGACTGGCTGGCCTGGGCCGCCGGAAGTCCACGCAGGCCAGCCGGCCGCGGCGCAGCTCAATCCCGCACTCCTCGCGAACCTCGCGCCTGCACGCCTGCCACGGTGTCTCCCCGTCTGCCTCCATGACGCCGCCGGGAATCGTCCAGCCAGACTTATAGGTCGGCTTCAAAATGAGCAGGCGGCCTGACCGGTCGAAGATCAGGGCGCCGGCCGACGCCGGAACCGCCGGAACCGCGACGTCGCCGTCGGCGTGGCCTGGAACCAGCGGGCCGCTGTCACTCATCACACCAGCCACAGTAAGCCGCCGGCCGGCAGCCGCGGCTCAGCGCAGCGTAGCGTGGGCATGTGGCGGCCGCGGCCCGGCCTTTCCCGCAAACCCGCTGGAGGCGACATGGCGCAGCGTGACTCAGACCAGCCGGACGAGCAATTCCACCGCGACCGGCGTGAGCATGGCGGTGCGGCGGCGCACCTCGACGATGACCGGCTCGCCCGCCTGACGGAGGAGGAGCGGGTAGCTGCCGGCATCGACGACTACGACCCGGACGAGGTACCGCCCGCGACCGACGCACCGCAGCCGTGGGACGTCACCGAGACCGAGGAGTATCAGGAGGAACGGGCCGAGATCCGTCGTGAGTTCGATCTCGACGAGTTGCAGACCAAGGGACAGCGAGACCCGTTCCCGCCGACCCGCTACGACCGGTAACGCGATTGCCGGCGGTCGGCACCGGTTACATCAGCAGCATCAGTTTCGAGATCTTGCCGTCACTGACCTGGTACGGATGCCGGGCGCCCTACGGCGGCGCTGGGCGGGATGGCCCGCCTCGGGCATGTGGCGCAACCACAGCGCGGTAATCAGCACCGATGCGCCGAGCATGAGAATCAGCAAGATCCAGAACAGCCAGACCGGCTGGCTCCGGCCGGCTGAAAAGCGGGCTCAGTAGGTGCCGAGGATGTCAACGACGAAGATCAGGGTGTCGGTGCCCTTGATCCCGGCCTGCGAGGAACCTTGTTTGCCGTAGCCGTCGGCGGGCGGCACCACGAGCAATACCTGGCTGCCGACTCGCTTGCCGACAAGACCGTCGTCCCACCCCTTGATGACTTGCCCGGTGCCAATCTGGAAGCCGGCCGGCGCGCTGCTCTTCCACGTGGAGCTGAAGACCTTACCGGTGCGCCAGATCACGCCCTCGTATTGGGCAACAAGCAGCTGGCCCTTTTTCACCACTGGCCCCGTGCCCTGGATGAGGGTCTGGACCTGCAGCGTGGTCGGCGGCGCCGTTTTGGGTATGCGGACCGCAGGGGCGGTGCCAGCGGATGCGCTGCCGACGGTCGGCAGCCCCGCCTTCTTGGCTACCGTAGGCGTGCCGTGCGCGCTCGCGGTCTTCTGATACGAGCCAAGTACATCCACAACCAGGACCAGGGTGTCCTTGCCGGAGACGCCAACTGAGCTGTCCCCTTTGGATCCGAACCCGTCCTTCGGCGGGATGGTGAGCAGCAGCCTGCTGCCAACCCGGCTGCCCTCCAGGTTCTTGTCAAGCCCGGAGATGGTGGAGCCGACGTCCAGCGGCTGCGGCTTTCCGGTGGACAGCTCGCTGACCTTCTTCGATGTCGTGCCGTGCCAGGTATATGCGGTGAGATATACAACGGCCAGGTCACCCTTGACGACCCGCGCGCCGTGCCCGCTGATCAGGTGCTTCGACTGCAGGCTGGCTGGCGGGTCGATCTTGGGAATGGTGACCGTTGGCGTCGTGCCGAATGCTCCGGAGACCGCGATGGAAGGGGTCCGGTTCGCATAGATGAGCCCGGCGGTGCCAAGCCCGGCCACCAGCACCAGCGCACCCGTGATGAGCATCCAGCGCCGCCGCGCACGCCGCCTGGCCCGCTCGCGCCGGGCGGCCGCCGCGGCGCGTTTGCGGTTGCGCTTGGCAGGGCTGCCCTGTCCGGCCGGGGTGGCGGGACGCCTTGTCTGGTGGCCGCGATTCCGGCCGGACTTCTTGCTTTTGACTGTCACCGAGAACCCAACGAGGTGTGATGGTGTGGGCGGGCCGCCCGGGCCGGAGTGATCGGCTTATAACACCATAGGGGAGGCCGCGGGCTGCCGCGCTGCCCACTCGGCGACTCAGTCGCTGACGGCCGGAGCTTCCTTCGCCGGTTTGGGCATGTCGGCTGCCTTGCGGCGCGGCGGGGGTCCGGTGATCGTCCCGTCCTGCTGCCGTATGACGGCCCGCACCGCGGGCAGCACCGCTGGCACGAAGTTCGCCACAGCTATCGTGGCTCCGGCGCCGAACAGCACGGTATCGGCGCCGAAGGCTGACTGCAGCGGCCCGGCCACTGCGTCACCTACCGGTATTGCGACGAATGCCAGCAGGTAGTCGTAGCTGCGGAAGCGCGCCAGCACCTCGTTCGGCACAAGCTGCTGGATGGCGGTGTCCCAGTTGTTGTTCAGGATCACCCCGCCGCAGACACCAAGGACCGCGCCCGCCGCGACGATCGGCACTGGCTGGCGGGCCGCCAGCGCGAGGAGCGGGGCAGCCAGCAGCACCGACGTAGCCATGCCGAACGAGACCGGCCTTCTGGCCCGATACCACATGGTGAACAGGCCAGCCAGCAGCTCGCCGGCGATCATGCCGCTGGATACCAAGCCCCATCCCGACGCGCCGCCCAGGCGGCGCCCAGCCAGCACCGGGCCAAGCACCTCGAACACGGCGAACGCCATGTTTGACAGTGCGTTGCCGATGAGCGTGCACCAGACCCAGTTGCGCGAGATCACCTCGCGCCACCCGGTGGCAAGGTCGGCCAGGAAGTGCTGGTGCGACGCCTGCGGCCGCCCGGTCGATGCCATCAGCATCAGGAACGTGGCACTGCCCGCGAACGAGGCGGCGTCCAGCGCGAAGGCCCAACCCGGGCCCGCCGCGGCGACCATGATCCCGGATATGGCCGGCCCGAGGACAGCGGAACCGCTCACGCTCATCGATAGCAGCGAATTGGCCTGCTGCAGCTTGTCGGTCGGCACGACCTCCGGGACCAGGCTGACGGACGCCGGGCCCTCGAACGCCGTCCCGATCGACACCAGGGCACTCGCCAGCGCAAGTTCCCAGATCCTGGCATGACCGGTCAGCAGGAGAGCGGCTACCGCGGACTCCACTACCAGCCGCAGCAGGTCTGCGGCCAGCATCAGGGTCCGGCGCGACAGCCGGTCCGCCCACACGCCAGCGACCTGATAGGAGGCGAGCCCGGCTACGACTCCCACCAGCAGCACGATGCCCAGAGACGTGGCGTTGCCGCCCACCCGCAACACCGCGAACGCCATCGCGACCGGCACGAACGCCGAGCCCGCTGCTGAGGTAGTCGCCGCGAGCCACAGCAGCCTGAACTGACGGCCAGCCAGCGGGCCGAAGGCTGGGCGAATCACCGGGGCAGCCTATCCGCGGCCCAGGGGAAGCCCGCCAGTCAATTTCGTTCCAAGATCATCACCGCGGCACGGCCTTGACCTGCGCGCATGTCACGGTCTGGGCTCGATGAGCGGCCGCTGCAAGCTCATTCACTTCGGTGGCACAGTCCTGGATGTGCCGCTGAGCGAACTGCCGGACTGGTTGCCGCGGTGGTGCGTGCGCAGGCCAGGCTGGCCGGACGCGGGCTTCGGTGTGCCCGGCCGCTGACGCTGGTGGTCGGTATCGGCTCGCTGGCGGTGCACGCCGAGGAGTTCCGGCCCGGTGGCGAAGTGCTGCAGGGGGACTCGCCGGATGTGGCCGTGCGCTGCGCGGAGGTGTTCGGCTGGCTGATGGCCGAACTGGCCGAGGTGACTGTCGTACCGCCGCTGCCGAACCCGCCGTGGGTGCGCTGGGACCATGCCGACTCCGGGCTGTGGCCCGCCAGCGGCTTCCTCGATGAGCTGGACCAGAGCCTCGTGCCTGGGTACGTCGTCGCGGCGGCGGAGCGGGCTCGCGGCCGGCTGCTGGCGGCCAGTCTGCCGTGCGTGCTTGGCCACGTCGGTTTCGAGGCGCAGAACCAGCGGTGGCGCGACGGCGCGGCGTGGGCGGTGCACGACTGGGACAGCCTGGCGTGCCAGCCGGAGGCGGCACTGGCTGGAGCCGCGAGCGGCGGGTTCGGCAGCGCCGGGCCGCCTACGCTCGCGCCGGTCGAAAGCTCAGAGGCGTTCCTTGCTACCTATCTGCACATGCAGGGGCGCTCGTTCACGGCCGTGGAGCAGGAGGTCGCCTGGGCCGCCAGCGTGTGGATGGCGGCATATAACGCCCGAGACGAGGCACTGCTTGGCGACACCACGGTGTGCCGCCAAGCAGTCCAAGCACAAGCAGCCGAGCGTCTCCGCCGGGCCCAGTGCCTAGCGCCAAGCCGCCGCAATCACTGGTAGTGGCGGAGGTGCGGCCAGAAGGTGTGCCAGCCGGCCACCGGGCCGGTGCAGACGCCGATCTGGATGTCGGTCCAGTCGTTCTGCACGTGGTACGGCGCGTAATACGTGGTCAGTACGCGGCAGCTAGCGAAGTACGGCCGGAGCTGGCCAAGCGCGTCGACCACCAGGACGGTCCGGTCGGATGCCCGGCCGGGTCCCCACATCCAGTAGGCGTTGTGCCCGGACAGCACTGGCGGCAGGTGATCGCGGGCGCCGAGCACGTCGAGGGCCGCAGCCTCCGCGTACCAGCCGGTGAAGACCGACGTCGGCCGCTGGCCGGCCCGCGCGAGCGCGCGGTCCTCGGTCACCACGGCGGTCACCAGCTGCGGCCAGCCGACGGTGTCGCCGAGACTTGAGCGCTGGTCCGATGCCGGGATGTGGTGCAGCTGGCTGACCGGCAGGATCGGCATCTCAACCGGCAGGGTCACGGCCATGCCGATGAGCGGCGCAGCGAGCACCAGGCCGAGCCGCCTGGCTGGCCGCCGACCGCGGGCGATCCACCGCTCGGCGGCGGCTGCGCCGGCCGCCAGCACGGCCGCTGCCATGCCGTCGGAGTAGTACGTCTTGCCTGGCACCCAGGCCAGCACGTAGAGAACCACGATGCCGGTGGTGATCGCGACGAAGCGCAGCTCGGGCGTCCGCCAGAGCGTGACCACGCCGGCGACCACCAGGGGCGCGGTCAGCAGGCCGAGGTAGAGCAGCTGGACCGGCAGCCCGCCGAGGTAGTCCGCGACCGAGTTGTTCTGGTGGTGCAGCGCGGATGCCATGGCCAGCTGCGGCCAGCCATGCGTGGCCTGCCAGGCGAGGTTCGGCGCCCAGATGATGGTGGCGACGATGCCGCCGAGCCATGGCCATCTGGTCCGCATGACCGCGCGGTGGCCGGTGCAGGCGATGCCGATCGCGATCGCGAGCACCAGCAGCGCCATCAGGTTGTCGGCTTGCAGTCCGATGCCCGCCGCCAGGCCCGCGCCCAGCCACCACCGCGGCTTGTCCCGCAGCAGCGCCGTGCAGACGCAGACCGTCACGACGGTCCAGGCGAGCAGGTCGAGCGGGGTGGTGTTGGCGATGTGCGCGGCGCCGAGGAGCACTGGCGTGCAGGCCATGGCCAGCGCGGCCAGCACCCGGCCGAACTTGCCGGCGCCGAACAGGGCGGCGAGCCTGGCGGCCAGCACCACGACGCCTCCGCCGGCCAGTGCCGGGATCACCCGGATCGCCGTCGGGCTGGTCCCGGCGACCAGGCCAACGATCCTGGTGAGCAACGGAGCAAGCGGCGGCTGGTCGACGTAGCCGAAGGCGAGGTGCCTGCCCGCCTCGATGAAGTACAGCTCATCCTGCAGGTAGCCGTAGCGGCCGCTGACCGCGAGCTCGAAGACCACGAACGCGGCGCCGATCAGCCAGGCAGCCAGCGGCACCCGGTCCTGGTGACTGACCTGCCCGGCCGGCGTTCGCTGCCGGACGGCGGGCTCGGGCGCGCGAGCGGCAGGCGGCGCGGCGGCTGCCTGAGCTGGAGCGGCGGCGCCATTGATCTGGTTCATGGCGGGCCTCCTTCTTCATGTCCGGCCGGGCCACCCGGCCTCTGTCTTCCGTCTTAATTTGATATCATAATGATAGTGCAGTGATAGACGGATGGCTAGCCCGTTCTGCGGGCCGCGACTAGACAGATGCGTGGCGGCGTGCCCGGTGCCTGCGGCAGAGCCAGGGCAGCTGGACCGGCGGCTGCTGGCAACGGGAGGGTGACCAGATTCGCGCAGCTCAGAGAGGCAACCAACGCACGGATGTCAGCCGTACCGACAGCGCGGCTGGGCGCGAGCGCCGGGGCGGACCAGGTCGCAGCGGCGTTGCTGGGTGGGCCGGAGCTGCGTGAGTGAATGGCCGGACGGCGTTACTGAGTGGCCGGGCCCGGTGCCGTCTGCTGCGCGGCGGTGCCGGCCAGCGACCGCGCCTGATCCGGCCGGTCCGGCACGAGGCACACCATGCCGTCGCTGAAGCCCGCCGAGCCGATCCCGAACGCCGCGTTGAAGCGGTCCACATTTACCAGCGTCAGCAGGGCGGTGATCTCCACCAGCTGGCTGTCGTCGAAGAAGGACCGCACCCGCGCGAACAGCTCGTCGGTGACCTCGACCGGGGTGC
>JASHQL010000362.1 GCA_030039155.1 Streptosporangiaceae bacterium
CGTGCGGGGCTACGACGCGATCCTGGTCAGCGACGCGCACACCACAGAAGACCAGACCGAGTGGGGAGCGCCGCCGCCGGATCAGGTCATCGCGCACACGAACTTGTACTGGACCGGCCACCGGGCGCCGGGCCGGACGGCCGGCACCGTGCAGACCAAGGATGTCGACTTCGGCGCTCGCCCCTGAGCCAGCCGGCTAAGGAGGCCGAGGCGGCCAAAGACCCAGGCGCTACGGCCGCCAGACCGAGACGCCGTCGGCCCGGTAGTCGCGGTGGAAGCCGGTGTGCACCAGGTAGTACCAGACCGAGGCGCGCATGTTCGTGTTCCAGATCAGCACCCAGCCGATGTCCATCTTGTGCGCATCGAGCTTGGCGGCGGCGACCCCCGCCGCGTTGCAGGCGTGCAGGTGCCCGTCCTGCGCGGCGAGCAGGCAGCGGTAGAACGGGTGCCGGTTGACCGCCCGCAAGGTCGGCGCGGGCACCCAGGACGAGTACGCGATCGCCCGCGGGTGCCCGTCGGCGGTGGCCTCGACCAGCGCGCCTGGCGGTGTCGGCCATGACCGCCGCTGCACGCCGATCCCGCCGCGCAGCCCGTACCGCAGGTCGAGCACGATCGAGTTGGAGTGGTCGGCCGCGATCGGCGCGTCAAGGGCCGGCCGCGTGGTCGGCATGATCTTGCTGCCCGCGCCAGACCAGCCGGCTTCGAGCAGGCCGGCCACCGCGATCAGCGCGATCGCCGGCCACAGCACCTTGCGCCTGGCCAGCCAGTCCACCGTCGCGCCGGCCAGCACGGCCGCGCCAATCAGGCCGATGATCGCCAGCCGGTCGGCCTCCCGCATCTGCGACAGGCCTGGGATGCGCACCAGCCAGGTGTAGGGCAGCAGCGATGACACCCGCCAGCCGTTCCAGTCGGTGGCCAGCGGGATGTAGATGTGCTTGCCGATGTGCAGCCGCGGGCCGAGCGCGAGCGCGGCGCCGGCCAGCCACATGACCGCGAACCACCACGAGCTGCGCCGCCGCCAGCTGAGCGCGAGCCCGGCAACCGCCATGCAGCCGAGCACGATGCCGAACGTCGGCACGCCCTCCTTTGGCTGGTTGTAGAAATAAGCGCTGGCCAGCTGCGCCAGGTGGTAGCCGGCGATCCGGTAGTGGCCGAGCCGCGGCGACGGGGCGAACAGGGCCGGCAGGCCGACGCCGTAATAGGTATAGGTGCCGGTCAGCGAGGCCGCCGAGGTCGCCGCGCCGCCCGCGGTTGCCTGCTGGATCATCGAGATGAGCTGCGGGCTCGCCACCACGGCGGTCACCAGCGCGCCGCCGCCGAGCAGCAGCAGCCGGGGCCGGTTGGCCTGCCAGCTCCGGTCGCTGATCAGGCCGCGGATCAGCCACCAGGCCAGGATCGGCGCCGCGATCAGCGCGGCCATCACCGCCGACTCCTGGTTGGTCAGCGCGCAGCCGCCGAGCACGATGCCGAGCGCGATCGCGGTGCGCCAGCGCGGCGACCTGGTCAGCCTGACCGCGTACTCCAGCGTGAGCGGCAGGAACACGGTGCCGATCGAGATGTTCAGGTGGAACCAGTTCTGCCAGGTCAGCATCGTGGACAGGCCGAAGAACGCGCCGGCCGCGATCGCGCCTGGCAGGCGCAGCCACAGCCGCGCGGCGCGGAACATCACGTAGCACAGCAGCCCCGGCGTCACGATCGTGAGCAGCGTGAACGCCGCCGACGGGCCCCACAGCAACGTCACCGGGGTCATGATCAGGCCGGGCAGGAACATGATCGTGTCGAAGCCGAGTTGCATCCCGACCGGCGCGGCCATGTACCTGGTGAACCACGGGTTGCCCAGGTGCGAGACCTGGTGCGCGATCCACCACATGTCCCAGACGTACTGCGCGGTATCGGCCAGCCGCGGCAGCTTGCCGTCGACGAGGTAGGTGGCACGCGGCCAGGTGACCGCGACGCCGAGGCCGATGTAGATCGCGAGCAGGCCGATGTGCCTGACCGCGCGGCTGGTGAGCACCGTCCGTATCCGCGACCGCCAGCTGCGGCCAGGGGCGGCCGGCCCCGCTCCGCCGACCTGCTCCGGGCTGGCCGTGGCCGTGCCAAACCGGCCTGGTCGGTTCATGAAGTCACCTACGTCCCCGTGTGCCCTGGCCCCCTGGCCCTGCGTGCCGAGCGCGGCCGGGGCGCTAAGGCCTCATCTCCCTGGCTGCCCAGCCGCTCTTGCCGCCCAGCCGCCTGGAGATGCGCCGACGGACCCGCCGGCGCAAGCGTGCGCGAGTACGAGGTTACCGCCAGGCGAAGCCACTTGCTGGCACCGGCTACAGTCCTGCAGTGACTATTGGCGACGACGCCGCGGCAGCGGGCGACGGAGCCGCAACCGCGCCGGTGCTCTCGCTGCCGCCGCCCAGGCTGCTGCGCTGGGAGATCTTCTGCGTCTTCGCCGTCTCGCTCGGCGCGGACGGCCTGCTCGCGCTGCTGTCGCTGATCAGGTCGCTGACCGCGGCCCAGCCGCTGGCCAGCCAGCAGGCCCAGCTGGTGGCCTCGGCCGCGCCGAACCACTGGCTCGACCTGTGCTTCCAGCTCGCCTACATCGCCATCGACCTGGCCCCGGTGGTGCTGGTGCTGTACCTGATGGCCAGGTCCGGTGAACGGCCGTCGATGATCGGCCTGGATGCCAGCCAGCCGGTCAAGGACACAGTCCGCGGCGCGGTGCTGGCCGCGGTGATCGGCGGCTGCGGGCTCGCCCTCTACCTGGCCGCCTACCACCTGGGGCTGAGCCTGAACGTGGTGCCGGAATCGCTGCCCGCGGTGTGGTGGCGCATCCCGGTGCTGCTGCTGAGCGCGGCGCACGACGGGATCCTTGAGGAGATCCTGGTCATCGGCTACCTGCTGCGCCGCCTCGACCAGCTGGGCTGGACCCCGTGGAAGGCCATCCTGTTCAGCGCGCTGCTGCGCGGCTCCTATCACCTGTACCAGGGCTTCGGCGGGTTCATCGGCAACGCCGCGATGGGCATCATCTTCGGCATCCTGTACCGCCGCTGGGGCCGGGTGATGCCGCTGATCATCGCGCACACGCTGATCGACGCGGTGACGTTCGTCGGCTACGCGGCGCTGGTCGGCAAGGTGTCCTGGCTGCCGTCCTAGCCGGCCCGGCACGGCCGGACCGCGGATCAGGCTGGCCGGCCGAGCCCGACCAGCACCACGGCGCCAGGCAGGCTGGCCACCGCCGAGCCAGGCAGGATCAGCTTGGACCGGCGCACCCCGCTGCCGATGACCACCCACGGCTCGCCGGCCACCGCGTCGTCGACGTACACAGGCCAGTCAGCCGGCAGCCCGATCGGGGTGATGCCGCCGTACTCCATGCCGGTCAGTTCGACCGCGGTCTCGGTTGCGGCGAACGACGCTTTGCGCACGTCCAGCTCCCGCCTGACCAGGCCGTTCACGTCGGCTCTTGTGGTGGCGAGCACCATGCAGGCGGCCAGCTTGACCGCCGAGTCGCGCCGTCCGGTCACCACCACGCAGTTCGCCGACTCGGTCATCGCGACGCCGTAGCGCTCGCAGAACGCGGCGGTGTCGGCGACCGCGGGGTCGATCTCGGCCACGCCCACCTGGTCCGCCGGCCAGCCGTCGGCGGATCCGGCGGCCGCGGCGAGCGCCGCGGCGACCGGCGGCGCGAGCAGGTCAGGCCGGCTGAGCGCAGGCTCGGCGATCAGGCTGCCTAGAGAGATGGTCACCAGCGGAGTGTAGACAGTGCGCGTGCCAGCGGAGCACCCCTGGCACCCGCACCGGGGTGCCGGCCCAGAAGACGACCCCCTGGAACCCGGTCGCTAGCCGGTCAGGCTGCCGAGCTTCACCGTCGTGGTGTGCTTGGTGCCTGCCCTGGTGTAGGTCACCTTGGCGTCCTGGCCAGGCTTCAGGTCGGCCAGGTAGTTCTCCAGCACGTCGAGGCTCGGCGTCGGCTGCCCGTTCAGCTCGGTGATGATGTCACCAGACCTGATCCCGGCGTCGGCCGCTGGCCCGCCGCCCGCCACCGCGATCACCGCGACGCCGGCCGGCTGACCATCCGCGTTCGCCACGGTTTCCGCCGAGATGCCAAGCGAGGCCCGATCGGACTTGACCACCCTGCCGTAGGTAATCAGCTGGTTGGCGATGTTCCGCACGGTGTTGCTCGGGATTGCGAACCCGATGCCGGGCGCCAGCCCGCCGGCCTGCGGGTCACGCGCCGCGAGCGTCGGGATGCCGAGCACCTCGTCGTCCAGGTTGACCAGCGCGCCGCCGCTGTTGCCGGGGTTGATCGCGGCGCTGGTCTGGATGGCCGAGGTGATCAGCGCCGGGCCGCCGTTCGGCTCGCCAGACGACACGGTGCGGCCGGTCGCCGACACGATGCCCTGGGTCACGCTGTCGGTCAGCCCGAGCGGGTTGCCCATCGCCAGCACGATCTCGCCGACCTGCGCATCGTCGGAGTTCGCGAACTTGGCCGGCTTGAGCGAGTCGGCGTCCGAGGTCACCTTGACGACCGCCAGGTCGTCGGTGGCGAACTCGCCGACTACCTTCGCGCTCAGCACCTTGTTGCCGGTGGCCGGGCGGACCTGGACGGTGGTGGCCTTGCCGATCACGTGCTCGTTGGTCACGATGTCGCCCTTGTCGTCGTACACCACGCCGGACCCGGTGGAGTCGCTGGTGCTGATCTGCACCACCGAGGGCAGCACCGCCCGCACGACCTTCTCGTACTGGCCCTGCAGGTTGCTGGCCGCGCCGGCTGACCCGCTGACGCTCGCCGACGTGCTGCTCGAACAGGCCGCCACCCCGGCAACCGCCAGCAGGCCGATGGCTGGCAGCACAGCCGCGGGCAGCAGCCAGCCCCGGGCCCGCGCATGCGCGGACGAATACATACCAAGTCCCCCCGTGACGGATCCCCCGACTCTCCTATTCTTCCACCATGTCACTGGCTGAATCCCTGGCCGAGACCATCGGCACCTCCGGCCTGACCGCCGCCGCCACCGCGGCCGAGCTGACCGCGGCGCTCACCGCCGGTACCCTGACCGCGGCCGCGGCAGCCGCCTTCTACCGGGCCAGGATCGGCTCGCTTGACCACGACCTGCGCGCCGTGATCGCGGTCAGTCCTGACCTGGCCGAACAGGCCGCGCGCAGCGACCAGCGCCGGCGAAGCGGCCGGCCGCTCGGCCCGCTTGACGGCATCCCGGTGCTGGTCAAGGACAACATCGCGGTGACCGGCCAGCCGGTGACGGCCGGCTCGGCCGCGATGGCCGCCGCCACGGCGCCGGACGCGTTCCTGGTCACCAGGCTGCGCGCGGCGGGCGCGGTCATCCTGGGCAAGGCGAACCTGTCCGAATGGGCGAACTTCAGGTCGCACCCGTCCAGCAGCGGCTGGAGCAGCCTGCGCGGGCAGACCGCGAACCCGCACGGCCGCGGCCGCAACCCGTCTGGGTCAAGCTCGGGCTCGGCGGCAGCGGTCGCGGCGGGGCTGGCACCGCTGGCCATCGGCACCGAAACCGACGGCTCGATCGTCTCGCCGTCCTCGTGCTGCGGCGTGGTCGGCATCAAGCCGACGCTCGGCCTGGTCAGCCGCTCCGGGATCATCCCGATCTCCGCGGCGCAGGACACCGCGGGCCCGATGACCCGCACGGTCGCCGACGCCGCCGCGCTGCTCACCGTGCTGGCCGGCCGCGACGACGCCGACCAGGCGACCGAGCCCGCCGCGGCGCACGCGGCGGACTACGCCGGCTTCCTCGACCCCGCCGGGCTGGCCGGAACCAGGATCGGCATCTGGCGCGACGGCGCCAAGGAGGCCACCGGCCGCATCACCGCGGTCCTGGAGGCGGCGATCGCGACCATGCGCGGCGGCGGCGCGACGATCATCGACCCGGTCGAGCTGCCCGGCGCCGACAAGATCGACGAGCCGGAGACCGCCGCCATGTTCGTCGAGTTCAAGCACGACCTGAACGCGTTCTTGCCGCAGCTGGCCGGCGATCACCCGGCGACCCTGGCCGAGCTCATTGCCTTCCATAACGGGAACGAAGGTCTCATGCTTGCTCAGTTCGGCCACGAACTGTTCCTCGAGGCCGAGGCAACCAGCGGCGACCTGGCCGATGCCGGGTACCGGCAGCACCGGGCCGACGCGCTGCGGCTGGCCCGCGACGGTCTCGATGCCGCGCTGACCGGCAGCCAGCTCGACGCGATCGTCTCGCTGACCACCAGCCCGGCGCACCTGACCGACCCGATACTCGGCGACCCGGAAGCGTTCGGCAGCTCGAGCCCGGCCGCGGTGGCCGGATACCCGTCGATCTCGGTCCCCGCGGGCGCGGTCGGCGGCCTGCCGGTCGGCATCTCCTTCACCGGGCCGGCCTGGGCCGAGCCGAAGCTGATCGCCATCGCGCACGCCTTCGAGCAGTCGCGGCCCGGCCGGTAGCCGTACCGGCCCGGCCCGCCCGACCGCGATGGTTGTGACCGTTGTGCCCGGCGTTGCGGGCGGGCTATACCCTGGCGCCCATGGATGCCTGGCCCGATGTCGCCGTGCCCGAGCTGCCAGGGCGTGGCCTGGAGCCGATGATCACCGATACCGCGAGCCGGGCGCTTGCGGTCGCGGCTCCCGGTCAGGTGGCCAGGCTGTACGCCTGCGGGATCACCCCGTACGACGCGACCCACATCGGCCATGCGGCCACGTTCGTGGCCTGGGATCTGCTGGTCCGCGCCTGGCGTGACGCCGGGCACGAGGTCAGGTACGTGCAGAACGTCACCGACGTCGACGACCCGCTGCTCGAACGCGCCGCCCGCGACCACCAGGACTGGCGCGAGCTGGCCGACCGGGAGATCGGGCTGTACCGGTCGGACATGACGGCGCTGCGGGTGATCCCGCCGCAGCACCTGATCGGCGCGGTCGAGGCGCTGCCGCTGATCGAGCAGCTCAACACCAGGCTTGGCGACCGCGGCGCGCTCTACGACCTGGACGGTGACAGCTACATGTCCAGGGCAGCCGACCCGTGGTTCGGCATGGTCTCGGGGCTGGACACCCGCGCGATGACCGAGCTGGCAGCCGAGAACGGCGGCGACCCGGCGCGGCCGTGCAAGAAGGATCCGCTTGACCCGATGGTCTGGCTGGCGGCCAGGCCAGGCGAGCCGAGCTGGCCGTCCGAGTTGGGCAAGGGCAGGCCCGGCTGGCACGTGGAGTGCGCGGCGATCGCCGGGCATTACCTTGGCGAGTCGTTTGACGTGCAGGCCGGCGGCCGCGACCTGATCTTCCCGCACCACGAGATGACCGCGTCGCACGCCAGGGTCGCGGTGGGCGACGCGGGCGGCGAGGTGTTCGCTCGCCGGTACGCGCACGCGGGCATGGTCAGGCTGGACGGCGAGAAGATGTCCAAGTCGCGCGGCAACCTGGTCTTCGTGTCCAGGCTGCTGGCCGACGGGCTCGACCCGATGGCGATCAGGCTGGCCATCCTGGCCCATCACTACCGGCCGGACTGGGACTGGTCGGACGTCATGGTGGCCGATGCGGTTGACCGGCTGGCCCGCTGGCGCAGCGCCTGCGCGCAGGCGGCCGCGGGCGGCGCTGCCGCGGCCGCCGGGCCGCTGGCCGCCGCCGAGGTCACCGCCGCGATGCGGGAGCGGCTTGCCGACGACCTGGACGCGCCGGGTGCGCTGGCCGCGGTGGACCGCTGGGCGGCCGCGGCGGCCGGCGGCCAGGCGGCCGGGTCAGGGCCGGCCGTGCGCACCGCCGTCGACGCGCTGCTCGGCGTGGCCCTCTGACTGCCCTGGTGCGCGCCGCGACCGCGGCGGACGTGCCCGCGCTGCGGCGGCTTGCCGTCGCCGCCTACCAGCGGTACGTGCCCAGGATCGGCAGGCAGCCGGCCCCGATGACCGCGGACTACCTGGCGGCCGTCGAGCGCGGCGAGGTCTGGGTCGCGGTACTGGACGGCCAGCTTGCCGG
The DNA here is from genome assembly GCA_030039155.1 of Streptosporangiaceae bacterium. Classification (GTDB taxonomy): domain Bacteria; phylum Actinomycetota; class Actinomycetes; order Streptosporangiales; family Streptosporangiaceae; genus JOPF074. The sequence continues at coordinate 7,946 of JASHQL010000362.1, forward strand.
GCTGATCGTGCTCATCGCCAAGCCCGGCTACCTGCTGCTCGAGAACGTCGCGGTCGCGCCGTCGGCACAGGGCCAGGGCATCGGCGGCATGCTGCTCGCGCTGGCCGAGCAGCAGGCGGCCAGGCTCGGCGCCGGCCAGATCCGGCTGTACACCAACGCGGCGATGACCGAGAACCTGGCCTATTACCCGCGCCGCGGCTATGTCGAGACGCACCGCGCCTGGCAGGACGGCTTCCAGCGGGTGTTCTTCGCTAAGGTGCTCAACGTGAGTCAGGCGCTCAGCGAGCCGGTGCGGCGGTTGCTCGACGGGCCGAACCATGCGGTGCTCGCCACGATCAACGCAGACGGCAGCCCGCAGACCTCGCTGGTCTGGGTCGGGCGCGACGGCGATGAGGTGCTGATCTCCTCCGCGGCAGGCCGCCGCAAGGACCGCAACATCTGCCGCGACCCGAGGGTGAGCCTGTCGGTCTGGGCCAGCGACGACCCCGGCGTCTACGCCGAGATCCGCGGCACCGCGACGGTGGCGGAAGACCCTGGCCGCGCACTCGCGATCGCGCTCGGCGAGAAGTACGAGGGACCTGGTGGCGGCGATCAGTTCAGCCAGCTGCCACCCGAGGTGGTCAGGATCGTGATCAGGATCTCGGCGGACCACCTGGCCGGCTACGCGGCAAGCTAGCGGCTGCCGGGTCAACTGAGTTTCCGGCCTGTGTGCCAGCCTGAGGTTGTCCCCAGCCAGGCCAGATACCTGGTCGCCGCGGTCGGCCGGGCCGCCGCAGCCTGGCAGCATGACAGCGAGCAAGCAGCGCAGCAAGGTCAGGGTCGGCTCGCCGGACGGCGTCCTCGCGGTGGTGCCGCACCTGCTTGGCTTCTACCCGAGCCGCAGCCTCGTGGTGCTTGGCCTGGCCGGCGCCAAGGACCGGGTCAAGGTGGCGTTCCGCTATGACCTGCCGGACCCGCCAGACCAGGGCCTGGCCGCCGACATCGCCGAGCACGCCGCGGCCGTGCTCGGCCGCCAGCGGGTGAAGTCCGCGGTGGTGCTCGGCTACGGGCCGGACACGCTGGTCGCGCCGGTGGCCGGGCCGGTGCTCGACGCGCTGGCCGGCGCCGGCATGACGATCAGGGAGGTGCTGCGCGCCGAAGGCGGCAGGTACTGGTCGGCGCTGTGCGAGAACCCCGCCTGCTGCCCGCCAGAAGGGGTGCCGTACGACCCGGCGTCGCATCCGGCCAGCCTGACGCTGGCTGGCTCGGGCATGACGGTGTTCCCCGACCGGGCGGCCCTTGCCCGCACGCTGCAGCCGGCGGCAGGCAGCACGGCCGCGATCAGGGCCGCCGCCGACCGCGCGGTCAGGCGGCTTGCCGGGCTGACCGAGGCCGGCCAGGCCGA
>JASHQL010000363.1 GCA_030039155.1 Streptosporangiaceae bacterium
TCGCACATGGTCTGCAGCCCGTACCGGCCGCCGGTCCGCTCGAGCTCGTGCAGCAGCTTGGTCATCAGGATCGCGCCGGTGGCGCCGAGCGGATGACCGAGCGCGATCGCGCCGCCGTTCGGATTGGCCTTCTCCAGCGAGGCGCCGGTGTCGGCCGACCAGGCAAGCAGCACCGGCGCGAACGCCTCGTTCACCTCGAACACGTCGATGTCGTCGACGCTGAGGTGACCCTTGGCCAGTGCCTGCTCGGTCGCCGGGATCGGGCCGGTCAGCATGTAGACCGGGTCGGCGCCGACCACGGTCAGCGTGTGGATCCTGGCCCGCGGGGTGAAGCCGTGCCGCCGCACCGCGGCCGACGACGCGATCAGCACCGCGGCCGAGCCGTCTGAGATCTGCGACGCGGTCGCCGCGGTCAGCTCCCAGCCCTCCCGCAGCGGCTTCAGCTCGGCCATCTTCTCCAGCGTGGAGTCGCGGCGCGGGCCCTCGTCGGTGGTGACGCCGCCGACCGGGGTGATCTCCCTGTCGAACCTGCCCTCGTCGATGGCCTGGATCGCCCTGGTGTGGCTCTGCAGCGAGAACTCCTCGAGCTGCTCCCGCTTCAGGCCCCACTTCTCGCAGATCAGCTGGGCACCGCGGAACTGGGAGATCTCCTGGTCGCCGTACCGGTCACGCCAGCCCTGGCCGAACGGCAGTGCCATGCCGTTCTTGGCCGGCAGCCCGACCGTCGTGCCCATCGGCACCATGCTCATGCTCTCGACGCCGGCCGCGATCACCAGGTCCTGGGTGCCGGACAGCACGCCCTGGGCGGCGAAGTGCACGGCCTGCTGGGAGGAGCCGCACTGCCGGTCGATGGTCACGCCGGGCACGCTCTCCGGCAGCCCGGCCGACAGCCAGGCGTTCCTGGCGATGTCGATCGCCTGCGGCCCGACCTGCGAGACGCAGCCCATGATCACGTCTTCCACGGCCGACGGGTCGACACCGGTACGGGCGACCAGCTCGGTCAGCACGTGCGCTGCCATGTCGACCGGGTGGACCGCGGACAGCCCGCCGTTCCGCTTGCCGACAGGGGTGCGTACCGCACCGACGATGTAAGCCTCAGACACGTCAGACCTCCATGCGACCCTAGGACCGGCGAGCAGCCGCGCTCACGCGGGTACGCGGCAACCTATCCGCGCCGGTCAGCTTGAGGCTACCCCGGAGTACACATCCCGCCATAGTCACAGTCGTCCCATTCGCGATGTCCAGAATCGCGCTCGCCAGACGCAGCCGGGCGGTTACGATCCGTGATGCACCGGCGCGCATGCGCGCAACCGAGCGCCGGACTGCGGGGGCAGCACGACACGGCACGGAGCACGGGGGCAGCCATGACGAAGTCCGGCGACGATGCTGGCGACCTGGTCAGCATCGGCCAGCTTGCCAGCGCCACCGGGGTGAGCAGCCGGACCATCCGGTACTACGAGGAACTTGGCATCCTGCCTGAGGCGCGGCGGTCGCCCGGCGGCACCAGGAAGTACCCGCGGGAGTACGGCGGCTACATCGCGGCCGCGCTCGCGCTCAAGGACCTGGGCTTCCGGCTGGAGGAGATCAAGCCGCTGGCCAGGATGGCCGCCGGCCGGACGGTCACGGCCAGCCAGCGGGACAGCGCGGCGCGGCTGGTCGAGGAGAAGATCGAAACCCTGGCCCGCCAGGTCACGGTGTTACGCAGGCTGCACGACTCGGTGCGGATGCCGGACGCCGAGGTCCCGGTGTCCGCGGTGCTCGGCACCGCCGGGGCGGGCAAGGCCGACGCAGCCACCGGACCAGGCAGGGCCGACGCGCCGACCGGACCTGGCGAGGCCAACCCGGCAGCCGGACCAGGCGGGGCCAGCCGCGCGGCCGGACCAGGCGAGGCCGGCCCGGCAGCCGGACCAGGCGGCGAGGCTGGGCCATTACCTGCCGACCTCGAATACGCGGCGATTACGTCACGAAGCTACGACGGCGCCGCCTGACCTCTCTTCTTTCTCGCCATTCAGCCTCTATGCTGACAATGGAGCGCCCCGGAGGCTGGCATGATCAACGGTCTGGTCCTAGCAGTGCTGATTGCCGCCATCCTCGCGTACGTCGTGGCCAGGGCCGGGCGGCGGATGGGGCTGCTGACCCATAAGTCGTGGATCGCCGTCATGACGGTCTTCGTGCTCGCGCTGCTCGCGCTCTGGGCCGGACACGTCGCTTAAGACCCGGCAAACGCGCGGCCAGAAAGGCCGGGCTACACCAGCCTCGGTCCGCCGCCGCCCTTAATCGGCATCTCGAACCACACGGCCTTGCCGTCCTTGGTCGGCCGTGATCCCCACCGGGTCGCCAGCTGGTCCACCAGGTAGAGCCCGCGACCGCCCTCGTCGCTCTCGCCGGCGCTGCGGATCCGCGGCAGCCGCAGGTCGGTGTCGAACACCTCGACCCAGATCGAGTCCTGCCCGCGGCGCAGCCTGAGGGTGAAGTCGCGCCCGGTGCGGCCGGTCAGCGCGTCGTCGAACGGCGAGTCGTCCCAGCCTGGGATCAGGTCGAGGGTGGCCGGCGGCCCGCTGATCCCGGCCGGCTCGAGCATCAGCTCGTGCCGCGGCGACGGCGCCGGGGTGGCGTGCAGCACCACGTTGGTGACCACCTCGGAGACCAGCAGGCAGGCCAGGTCGGCCTGCTCCAGGTCCATGCCCCAGCTCGCGAACGTCTGATTGGCCAGCCGCCGTGCCTCAGACACCCGGATCGGCTCGGCCGGGAAGCTGCCCTCCCAGGAGGCCAGGTCAACCGCGGAGGTGCGGACCACCACGACCGCCATGTCGTCGTCGATCTCGCCGGGCACCGCGTGCTCGGCCGCCTCTGCCACGTCGGCCACGGTGCCGTCGGCCGCGGTCCGCACCGCCTGGCGCAGCATGTGCTGGATCTCGGCGTCGCTGTAGTGCCCGCCGCCCTCGGCCCGCTGCCTGCGGTCGACCAGCCCGTCGGTGTAGAACACCAGCGTCGAGCCTGGCGGCAGGTACCGCATCTCCTCACGGTAGGTCGGCAGGCCAGGCACGCCCTTGCCGCGCACGCCGAGCAGCACGCCCATGTGCGTGATGTCCAGCTGGCTGACGTCGTGCCCGCGGACCAGCAGCGGCGGCGTGTGGCCAGCGTTGGCGAACGACAGCGTCCTCGACCAGGCGTCGTACACCAGGTAGGTGCAGCTCACCGTGGGCGGGTCGGCGGCACTGCCGTCCCCGTCGGCCGGTATCGGCGCCAGCTGCCTGCACCAGTCGTCGAGCCGCCGCAGGATCTCGGCCGGCGACTTGTCGTCCTGGGCGAACGCCCGCAGCGCGGCGCGCAGCTGCCCCATCACCGCGGCGGCCCTGGCGCCGCGGCCCTCGACGTCGCCGATCACGATCCCGACCCGGCCAGCGGACAGCGGGATGATGTCGTACCAGTCGCCGCCGACCTGGGTCTGGATGCCCTGCCCGTGCGTCTCGAGCGGCCTGGCCGGCACGTACTTGTAGGCGATCTCGAGCCCGTCGACCTGCGGCATCTCATGCGGCAGCAGGCTGGTCTGGAAGGCCAGCGCGGTCTTGCGCTCCTCCTCGAACAGCATCGCGTTGTCGATGGCGACAGCGACCCGGCTGGCGATCGCGCTGAGGAAGTCACGGTCGTCCGCGCTGTAGTGGCGCTCGTCCCGCTCGGTCAGCCCGGACAGCGCCAGGCTCATCACGCCGAGCAGCTCGCCGCGCGCCATCAGCGGCGCGGCCATCGAGGAGGTCAGCTCGATCCGGTCGCAGATCTGCTTGCTCTCCGGCCGCGGCACCGGGATGTCGTGCTCGGACAGGTCCTCGACCAGCACGGTGTCCAGCCTGGACATCGCCTGCTCCATGAAATGCCCGACCGGGTAACTGATCTGCTCGCCGACCAGCGCCCAGCTGCCCGGATCCGGGGTCCAGCCGCGTGAGTTGAACTGGGTGCGCCGCACCAGCTTGTCGCCCTGGAACAGGTCGATGAAGCAGTGATCGGCGAACTGCGGCACCAGCGTCTCGGCCACGTGCCGCAGCGTGACGCTCAGCTCAAGCGAGCTGGCCAGCCGCTCCCCGATCCGCTCCAGCAGCCCGATCCGGTCGCTGACCCGCTGGCTGCCCCGCCTGGTGGCCTCCCTGGCCATGATCACGATGCCGGTGATCTCCCCGCCCTGCCCGCGCAGCGGGACGGCGTGCGCGCGCACGAATACCCTCGCCCCGTCGTACCTGCGGCTGGCGAACATGCCCTCCCACGGCCAGCCGCGGAGGATCTGGCTGGCCATGTCGCTTGGCATCCCGCCATCGCCCTCTTCAAAACCAAGAGAAGGCAGGGAACGACCGGCCAGTCGGCTGGCCTCGTCCGGAAAGCCGAACAGCGAGACCGCGTACTCGTTCGCATACAGCAGTTCGCCGTCGGTATTGGCGACGACCACTCCGGTGGCAGCCTGGCCCAGCACGGCGTCTGCGCCAAGGAGCGGCTGCAATGCCGCCTCTCCTGCCGTCGTCATCGCGGGCTCATCCGTCCTCGCAGCGAACTTCACGGCCTCGTCACAAATACATGCGATGCAATCTCGCCGGACAGCTCAGCGGCCGCATTGCCGGACCCGTCCGAACCTGTGACCCGCACGCCGTCGCCACTGGCCGCGAGAATTACCTCGCGCCCAGGTTGTATCCCTATGTTCTTGAGTCTAAGCATCAATGCGGCATCGCTTTGGACTTGTTCGCTGATACGTCGCACTACCACAGGCTCCGCCCGCGGCATGGCAATCAGGGTCATCGCGACAGCGGCAGCGCCGACCGCTTCCTTGGCCCGGTCCGCGGCATCGGCCGGCACGCCGAGCTCGTCCAGGCCTGGGATGAGGTTCCCGTGCGGGCAGGTGACCGGGTACTCGAGCAGCTCGACCAGCCTGCGCTCGACGGTCTCGGAGATCACGTGCTCCCAGCGGCAGGCCTCGATGTGCACCTCTTCCCAGGGCAGCCCGATGACGCTGACCAGCAGGCATTCCGCCAGCCTGTGCTTGCGCATCACCCTGGTGGCGAGCGACCTGCCGGTGCCGGTCAGCGCGAGCTGGCGGTCGCCCTCAAGCCGCAGCAGGCCGTCACGCTCCATCCTGGCCACCGTCTGGCTGACCGTGGGCCCGCTCTGCGACAGCCGCTCGGCGATCCGGGCGCGCAGCGGCGGAATACCCTCTTCTTCGAGCTCAAAGACCGTGCGAAGGTACATTTCGGTCGTATCGATGAGCCCATGCGCGGTCACAGCCAGTCCTCCCAGCACCGATGCTATTGCGGACGCGCAGTGCCGACGACCCCTGCCCGAGCACTCAGGGCGCGAGCCGCTCCAGCAGCCAGCCCTGATCGAGCCGTGCGTACCTGAACCGGTCGTGCAGCCGGTTCCTCCGGCCGTGCCAGAACTCGATGACCTGTGGCTCGGCCCGGTACCCGCCCCAGAAATCGGGCATCGGCACCTGGCTGCCTTCAGGCCAGCGGGCCGCCAGCTCTGCGTACCTGGCCTCAAGCTCGGCCCGCGAGCCGATCACGCTGGACTGGTGGCTGGCCCACGCACCGAGCTGCGACCCGTACGGACGCGACCTGAAGTAGGGCTCGCTTTCCGCTGTGGACAACGGCGTGACCGTGGCCTCGACGATGACCTGCCGGTGCACCGCGTACCAGGGGAACATCAGGCACGCGCGCGGCACCGCCGCCAGGTCGGCGGCCTTCCGTGAGCGCCGGTTGGTGTAGAACGTCAGCGCGCCGCCCGGCTCGAGGCCCTTCAGCAGCACCATCCTGACCCGCGGCCTGCCGTCGCCGGACACCGTCGCCAGCGCCATCGCGTTCGGCTCGGGCAGCCCGGCCGCCACCGCGTCGGCGAGCCAGCGCTGCAGCAGGTCAACAGGGTCGGCGGGCATGTCCGCCTCGGCCAGGCCCTGGTCCGGCCCGGTAGCGGGCGCTGGCAGCCCGAGGCCCTGCCAGAACCCCGGCCGGAGCTGCGGGCCTGCCGGGTCGTCCATCGGGTTCACGGGTACTGATCCTCACACACCGGCCCGGCATCCGGGAGCCGGGTTCGTTGGCTGACCGCAAGACAGGATTGAATGGGCCCTGGCTACCGATTCCAGACGCGGAGGGCGCAAGAATGTCCGATTTCATTCCTGGCCTTGAGGGTGTCATCGCTTTCGAGACCGAGATCGCCGAACCGGACAGGGAGGGCGGCGCACTCCGCTACCGGGGAGTCGACATCGAGGAGCTGGTCGGGCACGTGTCCTTCGGCCACGTCTGGGGCCTGCTGGTCGACAACAAGTTCAATCCTGGCCTGCCGCCGGCCGAGCCTTACCCGATCCCGGTGCATTCTGGCGACATCAGGGTGGACGTGCAGAGCGCGCTGGCCATGCTGGCGCCCGCCTGGGGCATGCGGCAGCTGCTCGATGCCAGCGACGAGGAGGCAAGGGAGGACCTGGCCAGGGCGTCGGTGATGGCGCTGTCGTTCGTCGCGCAGGCGGCCAGGGGCCTTGGCCTGCCGATGGTGCCGGAGAAGCGGGTGGACGAGGCCAGGACGATCACCGAGCGGTTCATGATCCGCTGGCGGGGCGAGCCCGACCCCAAGCACGTGAAGGCCATCGACGCCTACTGGGTCTCGGCGGCCGAGCACGGGATGAACGCGTCGACGTTCACCGCACGGGTGATCGCCTCCACCGGCGCCGACGTCGCGGCGGCGCTGTCCGGCGCGGTCGGCGCGATGTCCGGGCCGCTGCACGGCGGCGCGCCGGCCAGGGTGTTGCACATGATCGAGGAAGTCGAGCGGACCGGCGACGCGACCGCGTACGTGAAGCGGACGCTGGACAGCGGCGAGCGGCTGATGGGCTTCGGGCACCGGGTGTACCGGGCCGAGGACCCGCGCGCCAGGGTGCTGCGCCGGACCGCGCAGGAGCTGAACGCGCCGAGGTACGAAGTCGCCGCGGCGCTGGAGAAGGCCGCGCTCGACGAACTGCACGCCAGGCGGCCCGACCGGGTGCTTGCCACGAACGTGGAGTTCTGGGCCGCGATCATGCTGGACTTCGCGCAGGTGCCCTCGCACATGTTCACCTCGATGTTCACCTGCGCCAGGACTGCGGGCTGGGCGGCGCACATCCTGGAGCAGAAGGGCACCGGCCGACTGATCAGGCCGAGCGCACGCTACGTCGGACCGAAGGCAAGGCCAGTCCGCGACGTGCCAGGCGCAGCCGAGGTGCTGGACAGCAATGTCTGACCAGCCGCAGATCGACATTCCGGCTGAGCTACTGCCCGCCGACGGCAGGTTCGGCTCCGGTCCGTCCAAGGTCAGGCCAGCTCAGCTCGCCGCATTGACCGGCGAAGGCGCGAAGCTGCTCGGCACCTCGCACCGGCAGGCGCCGGTCCGGCACCTGGTGCAGCGAGTGCGCGAGGGCCTGGCCGCGCTGTTCGGCCTGCCCGACGACTACCTGGTCGTGCTCGGCAACGGCGGCACCACCGCGTTCTGGGAGACGGCCGCGTTCTGCCTGATCGAGCGGCAGTCCCAGCACCTGTCGTTCGGCGAGTTCTCGTCGAAGTTCGCCAAGGTCACGACCATCGCGCCGTGGCTGAAGGAGCCTTCTGTGATCAGCTCGCAGCCGGGCACGCACCCGGAGGCCGCGGCCGAGGCAGGGATCGACGGCTACGCGCTCACGCACAACGAGACCTCGACCGGCGTGGCCATGCAAGTCAGCCGCGTCGCCGGCGCTGACCAGGACGCGCTGGTGCTGGTGGACGGGACCAGCGGAGCTGGCGGGCTGCCGGTGCAGGCAGCCGAGTTCGACGCGTACTACTTCGCTCCGCAAAAGTGCTTCGGCTCAGACGGCGGGCTGTGGATCGCGCTGCTCTCGCCGGCCGCGATCGAGCGCTGCGAGCAGATCACCAGGTCGGGCAGGTACATCCCTGAGTTCCTGTCCCTGCAGGTCGCGATCGACAACGCCAGGCTGCAGCAGACCTACAACACCCCGGCGCTGGCCACGCTGATCATGCTGGCCGACCAGGTCGAGTGGATGCTCGGCCAGGGCGGGCTCGACTGGGCCGTCGCCAGGACCGCCGAGTCGTCTGGAGTGCTCTACTCCTGGGCTGAGGATTCCGCCTACGCGATGCCGTTCGTGGCCGACCCGGCGCAGCGCTCCCAGGTGGTCGGCACCGTCGACTTCTCCGACGGCATCGACGCCAGGCAGTTGTCCGCGGTCCTGCGCGGCAACGGCATCGTGGACACCGA
>JASHQL010000364.1 GCA_030039155.1 Streptosporangiaceae bacterium
GGTCGGCAGCCGCTCGCCGGCGCCCGCGGTGACCTCAACCGGGACCGGGGCGCCGGCCGCGCTCCGCGTGGCGAGCGCCCGCAGCCGCGGCTCCGGCTCGACCGCGAGCACCGCGGCGACCTCGGCCGGGTAGTGCGGGAAGTTCAGCCCGTTGCCCGCCCCGACCTCGATGACCGATCCGCTGAGCCCGGCTAGCAGCAGCCGCCGCTGCTCGGTGACGCCTGCCTTCTCCTCCGAGCGGCTCAGCGCCGGGTAGATGCGGGCGAAGAATGGATGGCGGACCTGATCCGCTGGCATCGGCGGCTCCGTGCGGCTTCGGGCGGCTTCGTGCGGGCTCCGTGCGGGCTTCGTGCGGGCTTCGTGCAGGCTTCGTGCGGGCTCCGTCCGGCTTCGCGCCCGGGCGGCAACCGCCAGGCGGCTGGCTAACCGGGTGATCATGGGCCTCATCAGCATAGAACCGGATGCACGCGATGATCGGGTGGTTCGCTGGCGCGCCGTGCTGACCTGCCCGCCGGCTGACATAGGATGCCCGGACGAGGGACTGGAGGCCAGGTGACCGAACGTCGAGTCGCGATGAGCGACGGGCTTGCCGAGCGGGTGGTGCGGCGTGCCATCGCCGCGCTCGCCAACTCATACGAATCCGGGCCGGCCCGCGCCACCGCGGCCAAGGAACTGCTGGTGCACGCCTTCGAGGGCAGCAGCGAGCAGGCGGACGGCACCGACGGGTACGCGGCCGCCGCCGCGCTGGCGGCACTGGCGCACGGCATCGAGGCGGAGGCGGGCAGTGGCCTTGACTGGCTCTCGGTCGCGGCGCTGCAGGAATGGGACTTCCACCACCCGGAGGATCCGCTCGGCTAGCGACCTGAGCGCAGCGCGACGGGGCTAGCCAGGCACCACGACGACTCGCTGCCCGCTGTCCGCGGCCGCCGCCCAGGCATCGCTGATCTGGCTCAGCGGGAACGTCCTGACCGGAACCTCGACCTTGCCGTCCGCGATGAGCTGCAGGTAGCCCGGCAGCTCCGCGATGATCTGGGCGATCGAGGCCGATCCCGCGCCGCTGCCGGAGATCGTGATGCGCCGGCTGCGCAGCAGCACGGACGGCACCGCGGCACTCGGGCCGGCCAGCGAGCCGATCTGCACGTAGGCGATGTCCGCGGTGTCCTCGGCCAGCCCGCGCCCGGCCAGCGCGTCGAACATGGCCTCGGCCGGCGGGCCCCAGACGAAGTCGAGCACCAGCCCTGGCGAGTCGCCGTCCAGCGCCGCGGCCAGTTCCCGGGCGTCTGCCTGCCGGTCACCGCCAATGGCGACCACAGCGGCGCCCGCGCCGGCCGCCAGGTCGAGCCCGGCGGGGTTGCGCCCGGCCGCGATGACCCGGCTCGCGCCGAGCAGCCGCGCGTTCTGCACCGCGAGCAGCCCGGCCATGCCGGTCGCGCCGAGCACGACCACCGTGCCGAGCGAGCCGATGGCGGCCCGGCGCGCGCTGAGCGGCAGCCAGGACGCCAGCCCGGGGTTGACGCCCCCGGCGATCCGGGCAGGCTCGGCGCCATCGGGCAGCACCATCCGCAGCCGGCCGGGCACCGCCATCCGCTCGGCCAGCGTGCCGTACGGCGCCTGCACGTAGCCGGTATAGGCCAGCGCGCCGTCCGCGGTCCTGGCCACGGCGTCGACCCCGGGGATCAGCGGATAGCTGCCCGTGCTGCCGTAGTGGCGGCCGGCCGCCAGCGACCGCACCACCGGGTGGATGCCCGCCGCCACCAGCTCGACCAGTTCGCGGCCGTCGTCGAGCACCGGCTCGGCGAAGTCGCCGTAGACCGGGTCGGCTCCGGCCTGGTTGATGATCGCAGCCTTCATGTGCGCCTCCTTAACTAAGTTAAGTGATGGCCCTAGCTTCCCTTAACTTTGTTAAGCTGTCAAATCGTGCCGGGCAAACTGACCAAGGCGGGGATCGTGCAGACCGCGTTCGCGGTGCTGGACTCCCATGGCATCGACGGCCTGACGGTGCGCGCGCTGGCAGCCAGGCTCGGGGTGCAGCCGCCCGCCCTGTACTGGCACGTGCGGGACAAGCAGGCGCTGCTCGACGAGATGGCCACGCAGCTGTGGCGGCAGGTGTCCGCCGAGCTTGCCGCGCTGCCCGCTGACTGGCCATGGCAGCGGTCCATGGCCGAGTTCGCCGCGATCACCAGGCGGGCGCTGCTCGCGCACCGCGACGGCGCGAAGGTCTTCAGCGGCACCTACCTGACCGACGCCAGCCTGCTCGAGGCCCAGGAGGAGCCGCTGGCCAGGATGATGCGCGACGGCTTCACGCTCGCCGCGGTGATCAGGGCCTCTTCGCTGCTCTACAACTTCATCATCGGCTTCTGCATCGAGGAGCAGGCGGTGGCGCAGTCCATCGCGGCCGGGGACCAGCGCTACTCGCTCGAACACCGGGCCAGCAGGGTGGACGAGCACGCGCATCCGCTGGTGGTGCAGTCAGGGCCGGAGATCTTCGGCGATCCCGACGCGCGGTTCGCCGAGCTGGTGGCCGTGATTATCGACGCCGCCGACCGGATGCGCGGCACTGGGTCATGAGGCCGCATACCCGCACAGGCAACGCCGCTACGATCGTCAGCGTGGGGCCACGAGTGCGCTGACTGCTGATCGCAGCTCGGCTGGTTACGGGAGGAACATGGACGTCCGCGGCTACATCAGCGACCACGCCGATACCTTCTTCGACGCGCTTGAGGCATGGCTGTCGATCCCGTCCATCTCCGCGGACCCGGCCAGGCACGACGATGTCCGGCAGTCGGCCGACTGGCTCGTCGGCAAGCTGCGCGAGCATGGCTGGCCGGTCGCCGAGGTCTGGGAGACCGGCGACGCTGCCGATCCCGGCCTGCCCGCGGTCTTCGCCTGCTGGCCGGCCGAGGACCCGGCCGCGCCGGTAGCGCTGGTGTACGGCCACCACGACGTGCAGCCGGTCGAGCCGCTCGACGAATGGGACTCGCCGCCGTTCGATCCGGCCAGGCGGGACGGGCTGCTGCTGGCCCGCGGCGCCTCCGACGACAAGGGCCAGGTGCTGTTCCACCCGCTTGGCCTCAGTGCCAATCTGGCCGCGTCGGGCGCGGCCGCGCCGCCGGTGACGATCAAGCTGCTGATCGAGGGCGAGGAGGAATCAGGCTCGCCGCACTTCGCCGGCCTGCTCCGCCGCGAGCGCGACCGGCTGAGCTGCGACGTGGTGGTGGTCTCCGACACCACGATGTGGGCGGCGGACGTGCCGTCCCTGTGCGTCGGCATGCGCGGCATCGCCGAGGCCGAGGTGCAGCTGACCGGGCCGGAGCGCGACCTGCATTCTGGCTCGTTCGGCGGCGCGGTGCCCAACCCGCTGCACGTGCTGGCGAGCCTGCTGGCCGGGCTGCACGACGAGGCCGGCCGGGTGACGCTGCCCGGCTTCTACGACAAGGTGCTGCCGGTGACCGACGCCGAGCGCGAGCTGATCGCCAGGCTCCCGTTCGACGAGGCCGACTGGCTGGCGCAGGCCGGGCACAGCGGCGCGGCCGCCGGCGAGTCCGGCTACAGCACGCTGGAGCGGGTCTGGACCAGGCCGACCGCGGAGATCAACGGCATGTGGGGCGGTCACACCGGGCCTGGCGGCAAGACCATCATCCCGGCGCAGGCGCACGCCAAGCTCTCGTTCCGGCTGGTCGCCGAGCAGGACCCGGAAGACGTGATCGACGCGCTGCGCAGCTACATCGCCGCCGCGACGCCACCGGGCATCGACGCGACGGTTATTTCGCACGGGAACGGGGTGCGTCCCTGCTTCTCGCCCGTCGCGGCGCCTGCGGTCGGCGCGGGAATGCGCGCGATGAGCCGTGCGTTCGGCACCGAGACCCTGCTCACCAGGGAGGGCGGCAGCGGGCCGGAGGCGGACCTGGCCGAGATCCTGGGGGCGCCCCTGGTGTTCGTCGGGGTCGGCCTTGCCTCCGACCGGATGCACGCACCCAACGAACGGGTCGACATGGCGCTGCTGCTCAAGGGCGCCGAGGCCGCGGCCTACCTGTGGGACGAGCTCGCCGCGATCGGCGGCGAACTGACGGCCAGGCGATGACCTGCGCGAGCCAGCAGCTGCCGTTCCTCGGCAAGCTCGCGCTGGCCAGGAGCGAGGTCGACCGGGCGGCACAGCACCGGAGTGACGAGGCCTGGCTCGCCGCGGCCTGGGCAGGCCGCGGCACGCAGGTGCTGGTGGTCGAGCGCGGGCAGGTGCTTGCCGCGCTGACCGCGGACGCCGCACGGCTGGTGTTCGCCGGCCCGGCGGCCGCGCCCGACGGCATCAGGTTCCTGCTCGGCGAGGCGGCGGACGGCACCGTGTTCTTCGGCGTGAACGGCCCGCTGCCGGACCCCGCTACGCTGCCCGGCACCGTCAGCCGGGTCAGCCTGCGCGAGGTCGGGCCATTGCTGTCCGACCGGGACGCGGGCCTGCTCACGCATGCCGTCGCGCTGGCGAACTGGCACGAGACGTTCGGGCACTGCCCGCGCTGCGGCGCGCCGACCGAGCCGTTCGCGTCCGGGCACGGACGGCGCTGCCCGGTCGATGCCAGCGAGCACTTCCCGCGGGTGGACCCGGCGATGATCGTGCTGGTCACCGACGCGGACGACAGGTGCCTGCTGGCGCACAACGCGATGTGGCCGGCCAACCGGGTGTCGATCCTGGCGGGCTTCGTCGAGGCTGGCGAGTCGGCCGAGCAGGCGGTCATGCGCGAGGTGGCCGAGGAGACCTCGATCGCCGTCGGCCAGGTCTGCTACCTCGGCAGCCAGCCGTGGCCGATGCCGCAGAGCCTGATGCTGGGCTTCCGGGCCCGTGCCGAGGCCGGCACCGACATCATGGTGGACGCCGAGGAGATCGCCGAGGCGCGCTGGTTCAGCCGGGACGAGCTGCGGGCAGCCGTCACCAGCGGCGAGATCCTGCTGCCGCCGCCGGTGTCGATCGCGCACCGCATCATCGAGTCCTGGTACGGCTCGCCGCTGCCGGGAAGCTGGTGACCTGCCGTGGCCGCCGATGAGGTGCGCGACGGCGTCGAGCTGACCCACCTGGATCAGCCGATGTTCGACGGGGCCGGCGCCAGCAAGCGTGACCTGGTCGACTACCTCGACACGGTGCACGGGCAGATCATCTCAGAGCTGTCCGACCGGCCGCTCTCGGTGATCAGGGTGCGGCCAGGTCAGCAGCCGTTCATGCAGAAGAACGTGCCGAAGTACGCGCCGCCGTGGCTGCGCACGGTGTCGTACTGGGCCGAGGCCTCCAAGCGGGAGGTTGCCTACGCGCTCTGCAACGACCGGCGCACGCTGCTGTGGTTCGCCAACCAGCGCGCGGTCGAGTACCACCCGACCCTGTTCAAGATTGACACCGAGGGCAGGGCGACCTACCTGGTGCTCGACCTCGACCCGCCGTCGGCCGACGACTTCGCCGCGGTCGTGGCCGCGGCGATGCTGATCAGGCAGGTGCTGACCGAGGCGGGGCTGGCCGGCGCGGTGAAGACCAGCGGCGCGAAGGGCGTGCACATCTTCGTGCCGATCACCCCGACCGCTGCCGCGGACGCCGCCGCCGCCACCAGGGCGATCGCGGCCAGGGGCGAACAGCTCAATCCGGACCTGGCCACCACCGCCTTCGTCCGGCAGGACCGCGGCGGCCGGGTGTTCCTTGACTCGACCAGGTCAGGCGGCGCGACCGTGGTCGCTGCTTACAGCCCGCGTGCCCGGCCTGGCCTGCCGGTGTCGTTCCCGGTCGGCTGGGATGCCCTCGGCGAAATCTCGCCGTCCGACTTCACCGTGCACACCGCGCCCGGCCTGCTGGCCGGCCAGGACCTGTGGGCAGCGCAACTGCCCGCGCCGCAGGACCTGCCGCGCGACCTCATCGACCAGGGCCACACGATCCCGGTGGCCAGGGTGCAGGCCATGCACGAGGGCAAGCGGCGCGCCAGGGCCCGCGGCGACTAGGCCAGGTTCGCGCCGAAGAAGCTGAAGATCTTCTCCCAGGCGTCCATCGTCGCCTCGGGCCGGTACATCGGCATGTGGTAGTAGAAGAAGCCGTGCCCGGCGCCGTCGTAGCGGTAGAAGTCGAACGCCTTGCCGTGCCGCTCGAGTTCGGCCTCGTGCACGTCGACCTGTTCTGGCGTCGGATGCCGGTCGTCGTTGCCGAAGATGCCGAGCAGCGGCGCGGTCAGGTCGGCGGTGTAGTCGATCGGCGCCACCGGCCTGGCCTCTGACAGGTCCTCCGTGGCCATGACCACGCCGCCGCCCCACAGATCCGCGACCGCGTCGAAGCCGTTGCTTCGCGAGGCGGTGAGCAGCGCGTGCCGGCCACCCGAGCAGGTGCCGATGATGCCGGCCTTGCCGTTGCTGGTCGGCAGTTCCTTCAGCCAGCCAGCGGCGGCGGCGCAGTCGGCGACCACGCTGTCGTCGCGGACGCCGCCGGCCGCCCTGGCCATGGCCGCGATGTCGTCTGGCGTCCCGTGACCGAAGCGGCAGTACAGGTCGGGGCAGATCACGGTGTACCCGTGCCGGGCCAGCCGGTCGCTGAACTCGCGGTAGAACTCGTCCCAGCCAGGCATGTGGTGCACGGCGACGATGCCGGGTGCCCGTCCCTCCGGCGTCGGCCTGGTCACGTAGGCGTGGATCTCATCGCCGTTGCCCCCGGCATAGGTGATGACTTCGGAGGAGATTCCATGGCGGTCGTCGGTGCTGAACGAGTTCCACATAGCTGCTCCGTCAGAACGCGAGTGTCAGGTTGGCTCTCTCACCGTAGTGGCCGGCCGCTTGCCGCACCGGGCGCTCAGGCACATGCCGCGAGCACCGCGTCCGCGACCGCGGCCATGTGCGCGGAGCCGGCCCGCTCGGTGTCCAGCACGCTCGTCAGGTAGCCGAACGCGAGCTGCCGGTCCGGGTCGGCCCAGCCGATGCAGACGTTGCTGCCGTTGTGGCCGAACGCGCCCGGGCTAGCCAGCCAGCCGAGCGGCGGGCTGCAGCCGCGGCCAGGGTCGTGGCCGCCGCCGAGCTGGAATCCCTGCGACCAGCGGACCCGCAGCTTCAGGAACCTGTCGGTCTCCCCATCGCTCGACGGCTCGCGCGCGGCGGCGACGGTGCGCTCGGCCAGCACCTGGCAGCCGCCGGCCGCGGCACCGCCGTGCAGCAGCGCCTGGTACAGCCCGGCCAGGTCGCGCGCCGTGGTGGAGATGCCGGCCGCCGGGATCACCGCGGCGCGCACCGCGTCGCGGTTGACGAAGCCGCGGGTCAGCAGGCCGCCCGGCCAGCGGCCGGTCAGTGGCACCGCGCGATGCCGCAGTTCATCAGGCAGGCCGAGGTAGGTGCCGGCGAGCCCGAGCGGGATGGCCAGCTGGCCGCGGATAAACGCATCGACGCCGGTCCCGGCCACCCTGCGGACGAGTTCGCCAAGGATGAAGCCGTAGCTGATGTAGTGGTAAGCCGGAACGGCGCCAGGTGGCCACCGCGGCGCGGCCTGCTCGATCCGCCGGACCGAACGCCGCCAGTCGGCCATGACCAGCGCATCGCCGGCCGCGCCGCCCATCGCCCGGCTGCTGGCGACCGACAGGCCCGACCGGTGCTGCAGCACCTGCCTGATGGTGATCGCGTCCTTGCCGCGCTGGCCGAAGGCGGGCCAGAACCGCGCCACCCGGTCATCAAGGTCAAGCTCGCCGCGCTCGGCGAGCAGGTGCACGGCCAGCGCGACCAGCGGCTTGCTGGCCGAGAAGATCCAGAACAGCGAATCTGGCCGGCAGCCCTGCCAGTAGTCGATGACCGGCCGCCCGTGCTGCAGCACGTGCAGCTGGGCCGCGGCGCCGCGCGCCCGCACCAGGCCGATCGCCGCTGCCAGGTCGCTGCGGCCGGCTGCTGGCACCTCAGGCCGGCGCGAGCTTGCGCACCACGTCGGGCAGGTCGATCCCTGGCGTCGGCAGGATGGCGATCACCGGCGTGTTGAGCCCGGTCTGCCAGTACCGCGCGACCCGTTCCCGGCACGCCTCGGCCGCCCCGTGGATCACCAGCTCGTCGACCAGGTCATCGGGGATGGCGGCGAGCGCGCCCCTGCGGTCGCCCGCCTCCCATGCGGCCAGCATCGGCGCGATGATCTCGCCGCGGCCCAGCCAGGCGTGGAATGCCGCGTAGACCGGCACGGTCAGGTAGGCGGCGATCACCCGCCTGCCGATCGTCCTGGCCAGATCGGTGTCGGTCGTCGGGCAGACGAAGATCCTCGCTACCAGCTCGCAGTCAGGTCCGGCCACGTCACGCACCTTCGGCACGTCGGCCGGAGCCAGCCAGTTGGTGATGGCGATGCCAGCCTCCGCCGCGGCCAGCCTGACCATGCCGGGCCGCAGCGCGGCCAGCGCGAGCGCGGGCGGCACGGCCGGGGCCGGGTCGAGCCGGAAGCCGTCGACCGAGAACGTCTCGTACTCCTCGCTGACCTTCTCGCCAGCCAGCGCCGCGCGCAGGAACCGCAGCATGTCCCGCGACCGCTGGTACGGCCGCTCGAACGGGATGCCGTTCCACTGCTGCACCGCGACCTTGGATGAGGTGCCGATGCCCATCACGAAGCTGCCAGGTGCCAGGTCGGCGAGCGTCGCGGCGCTGACCGCGAGCGCGACCGGCGCCCTGGTGTAGACGCTCACGATCGCGGTGCCGAGCCGCAGAGCTGGTGCCCACTGGGAGGCAACTGCCAGCGGGCTGAACCCGTCGGCCCCGTTCAGCTCGGCCGACCAGGCGTCGGTGTAGCCAAGGGCAGCCAGCCCTGCGATGAGGTCGCGCTGGCCGGCCAGCGGCACCCCGTGGAACGGGATGGTCATGCCCCAGCGCTGCGTCGTCTCCACTTGCACATTCCTCTCGGCGTCTGTGCCAAGAGGATCGCATGACCCAGTTAGCGCTCAGGTACCGGCATCGTCGCCAGCTTGCGGAGCCTGGTGTCGGTGTCGCCGTCGGCCGGGGTGTAGGTGGTCATCCTGGTGCCCAGGCGCTGGCCGAGCCACAGGTGGGTGTAGTTCAGCCGCAGCAGCCCGACGTCCGGATGCAGGTACCGCTTGGTCAGGTTCTCCGGCGAGGCGACCTCGTGCCGTTCCCAGAGCTCGGCGAACTCGGGCGATGCCTTGGTCAGCCGCGACACCAGGCACTTCCAGGCAGGCTCGGCCACGTGCTCGGCCATCGCGGCCCGGTACTCGGCCACCATCCGGCGGGTGCCTTCCTCCCAGTCCAGCATCGCGTCCCGGCAGCGCGGGCTGGTGAACACCAGCCAGAGCGAGTTCCGGTCCTCGAACGGCAGGTCGCTCAGCTTGCCCATCACCCGTTCGTAGCCAGTGTTGAACGCCAGCACGTCGTACCTGGCGTTGCGCACGCACGCCGGGAACGGCTCGAGCTGGTCGAGCAGCAGCTGCACGGTGGGCGGCACGGCCTGGCAGTCACGCATCGGGCTGCTGTCCTGGACGTCGGCCAGCCGGTACAGGTGATCGCGCTCGTGCGGGTCGAGCAGCAAGGTGCGCGCGACCGCGTCGAGCACCTGCGGCGACACGTTGATGTCGCGGCCTTGCTCGAGCCAGGTGTACCAGGTGACGCCGACCCCGGCCAGCGTCGCCACTTCCTCCCTGCGCAGGCCAGGCGTGCGGCGCCTGGCTGCGGGCGGCAGCCCGACCTGCTCAGGCGAGATGCGCTCCCGCCTGCTGCGCAGGAACCCGGCCAGCTCCTGGCGGCGCTGCTGCCCGTGGTCGCCGCTGCCTGGCGGCGCTGCCACCGGCTCGGTCATGGCGAGAATGTCAGTACCCACGGCTACCATTATGCGTCATGTTTCATGCAGTTGCCAGGTAGCTTCAGTACCAGTATAACTAGGCTCTAGTACCTGGCTAAGAATGTACAGCACTATGAGTACATGCCAACGAACCTCGTCCAAACGCAGGACCGACAGCCTGCGGTAACTCTCCCCGCCGTGCAGTCCACGCTGCCGGCCCGGCCAGCCGCGGACGGCCGGCAGCTCACCTCCCTCGGCCTGACCGTCGTGCTGATCGGCGTGCTGCTGCCGATGGTCGACTTCTTCATCGTGAACGTGGCGCTGCCGACGATCGACAGTGACCTGCACGCCAGCCAGCCAATGCTCGAGCTGGTGGTCTCCGCTTACGCGACGGCGTACGCGCTGCTGCTGGTGATCGGCGGCCGGGTCGGCGACGCGTTCGGCCGCAAGCGGCTGTTCATGGCCGGCATGGCGGCGTTCACCGTGACCTCGCTGGCTTGCGGGCTCGCCCCGACGGCCTTGGCGCTGGTGATCGGGCGCGCGGCGCAGGGCGCGTCGGCGGCCATGATGGTGCCGCAGGTGCTGTCCACCATCCAGGCGGCCACCGCCGGCGAGCAGCGCGCCCGCGCGCTTGGCCGGTACGGCGCGACCGGCGGCCTGGCCGCCGTGGTCGGCCAGCTGTTCGGCGGCCTGCTGGTCTCGGCGAACATCGACGGCCTCGGCTGGCGGCCGATCTTCCTGGTGAACGTGCCGATCGGGCTGGCCGGACTGATCCTGGCCAGGCGGCACGTGCCGGAGACGCTGGCGGGCAGCCGGCCTGGCATCGACTTCCACGGCACCGGGCTGCTCGGCGCCAGCGTCCTTGCCATCCTCATCCCGATGACCGAAGGCCGGTCGCTTGGCTGGCCAGCCTGGACGATCGCGCTGCTCGCCGCGGCGCCGGTGCTGCTCGCCGCGTTCGCGATCGTGGAGATCAGGCAGGAGCGGGCCGGCCAGCGGCCGCTGGTGCCGCCGTCGCTGCTCCGGCACGCCAGCATGCGCCGCGGCCTGATGCTCGCGCTGCCGTTCTTCGCCGGCTTCGGCGGCTTCATGTTCTGCTACGCGCTGCTGGTGCAGCAGGGCCTGCACGACAGCGCGCTGACCGCAGGGGCCGGGCTGGTGCCGATGGCGGCGGCGTTCCTGGCCACGTCGCTGGCGACGTCGAGGCTGCTGGCCAGGTACGGCGCGAAGGTGCTGACCGCGGGCGGCGTCCTACAGGGCATCGGGCTGATCCTGCTCGCGGTCACCGTGTACCTGGGCTGGCCGCACCTGCCGGTGCTCTGGCTGGCACCGGCGATGGTGATCGCCGGGGCTGGTCAGGGCCTGCTGATGAGCCCGCTGTTCGGCGTGGTGCTGTCCGAGGTGCCGCGGTCGGTGGCAGGCGCGGGCAGCGGCGTGCTGACCACCACCCAGCAGACCGCGCTGGCGCTCGGCGTCGCCACCCTCGGCAGCCTGTTCCTCTCGCTCGCCGCCGACGGCACCGGGTTCAGGGACGGCTTCATCTGGGTGCTGGGAATCCAGACGGTGATCGCGGCCGGCGTGGCGATCGGGGCACGGGGGCTGCCTGGCTGGCGCCGCCGGGTCGCTGCCGGCTGATCCGGAGCCTGGAGTTCGGGCGGGGCCGCGCGTGATCCGTGGCCCCGCCCGCCGCGTGTTTTTGCGACACTCTGGCGTATGCACGCGACCGAGCTTGAGCTAGCCGACTGGCGGCGCCGGGTCAGCGGCCTGTATGCCGAGGTCAGGGCCGAGCGTGACGCCGAGCGCGGGCACTGGCTGTGGCGGCGGGCCAGGGACGAGCTGTTCCGGACCCACCCGCAGAGCCCGCTGCCGCCCGGCGACCCGCTGCGCGACAGCGGGCTGCCGTACTGGCCCTACGATGCCAGGCTGCGGTTCGAGCTGCCGTTGCAGCCGGCCGGGACCGATGAGCTGTCGGCGCCGAGCGGGTCGGAAGGCCTGACGGACATGCGGCTGATCGGGCGGCTCGAGCTGCCTGAGCCACTCGGCAGCGTCGGCGTGTGGTGGCTGCAGCAGTACGCGGGCGGCATCTTCATCCCGCTCCGCGACGGCACCGCCGGCACCGGCAGCTACGGCGGCGGTCGGTACGCGCTCGACACGGCAAAGGGCGCCGACCTGGGCAGCACCGCGGACTCGCTGGTGGTCGACCTCAACTTCCTGTACCACCCGTCCTGCCGCTACAGCCCGCAGTGGCAGTGCCCGCTCGCGCCGCCGGCCAACGTGATCGCGGCGCCGGTGCAGGCCGGCGAGCGGTTGTAGCCAGCCGGCTCAGGTCAGCCGGCGTTCCGATGCCCACCTGGTGAGCTGGTGCCTGGTGGACAGCTGCAGCTTGCGCAGCACCGAGGAGACATGGCTCTCCACGGTCTTCACCGAGATGAACAGCTCCCTGGCTATCTCCTTGTAGGTGTAGCCGCGGGCAATCAGCCTGAGCACCTCGCGTTCCCTGGCCGTCAGCTGATCGAGCTCCGAGTCGAACGCGGGCTTGCTCTCCTCGGTGCCCGGCATCGAGGCGAACGCGTCAAGCACGAAGCCGGCCAGCCTCGGCGAGAAGACCGCATCGCCCGCCGCGATCCGGTGGATCGCGTCGATCAGCTCAGCGCCGGAGATCGTCTTGGTGACGTAACCGCGGGCGCCGGCCCTGATCACCGCGATCACGTCTTCCGGCGCATCGGATGCCGACAGCGCGAGGAACCGCACGCCGGGCAGCACGTCCCTGGTCGCGGCGACGACCCGCTGACCGCCGCCGCCGGGCAGGTGTACGTCAAGCAGCACGACGTCGGGCACCGTCTGGGCGATCAGGTCGATGGCCGGCGCAACGTCGCCGGCCTCGCCGGCCACATCCACCTGGTCGCCGAGTTCGGATCTGACCCCGGACCTGAACAGCCCGTGGTCATCCACGATGACCACCCGCGGCCTGCCGCTGCCCGGCGCCGCCGCAGTCGTCATGACCGGCTCGGCGCTGGCTGCTTCGCGTCCCCGGCGGGGCGGCTCGCCGTGTCCCCCCGCCTGGCCGCGCGCGGCATAGTCAGCGTCACCTCGGTGCCCTGGCCCGCGGCGCTGCGGATCGTCGCCTCCCCGCCGCGCCGCTCCATCCTCGCCCTGATCGACTCGGCCACGCCCTTGCGGTCGGCCGGCACCGCAGCCGGATCGAAGCCCTTGCCCCGGTCGCGCACGAACAGCGCCACCTGCGCCGGGCCGACCTCGGCGAACAGCGAGATCACCCGCGAGCCCGACCACTTGGCCGCGTTCACCGTGGCCTCACGCCCGGCGGCGAGCAGCGCGGCGAGGTCGTCGTCAAGCTCGCAGTCGCCGACGGTCACGATCTCGACGGCGACCTCGTACCTGGCCTCGATCTCCTGCTGGATGTGCCGGACGCCGGCTGCAACAGTCGGTGCCTCGTCGGTGATCGACCCCGGCGGCCTGCCATCGAACAGCCAGGCGCGGAGCTCGCGCTCCTGCGCCCTGGCCAGCTGCACCACCCGCTGCGGCTCGTCGGCCGCCCGCTGGATCATCGCCAGCGTCTGCAGGACCGAGTCGTGCACCCTGGCGGCGATGTCGGCGCGCTCCTCGGCGCGGACCCTGGCCTGCCGCTCCAGCGCCAGGTCGCGGGCGATCCGCAGCCACCAAGGGCCGAGCAGCACCACGATCCCGGCGATGACCAGCAGCACGCCGCCGATCGGGTCGAGCACCGCGGACCTGTGGTGCCCGATCGACAGCAGCGAGATGCCGAGCGCCAGCAGCACCAGCGTGACGATGATCCGCAGCTTGCGGCGCGGCTTGCCGCCTTCAGCCAGTCCAGTCAGTGGCGCTGCCTGCCGCCTGAGGATGACCTGCTCGTCCGCCGGGGCGTTCCGCCAGATCAGGACCAGGCAGATCGCGCACGGGACCACCGGCCAGGCGAGCGACGCGAGCCAGCCGGCGCCGAGCGCGGAAATGATCACCAGGACGGTGATCAGGATCGAGGCGAGGCCGGCCACCAGCGCGATGCCGCGCTTGTCGGTCGCCGCCCTGCTGGCGATGCTGGTGGTCTCGCCAGCGGCCGGCACCACCAGCCAGGCCACCACGTAGGCGATCGCGGCCACGCCACTGGTGAGCAGGGTGATCACCACGAGCGCGACGCGCAGCAGCGTGACATCAAGCCCGGTCCTGGCGGCGAGGCCGGCCATGACGCCGCCCACCAGCCGGTCGTCTCGCGCCCGGCGCAGCGGGCCGCCGGTTCTCGGGCCGCTCGCCCAGCGGTTCCGCGCCTCGGCCAGCCACGGCGGCAGGTGCTCCTGGTGCCGCTGGCCGTTGACCGGCTGCTGGTCCTGGGCCGGCTGGCCGGGTGCCGGCGTCTCGTTCACCTCTCCATGATTACCTGCCGGGGCAACTGCCGCTATCCGGGCCGACCCCGATCTTGCCGGGCCCGGATCAGGGACGGGTCCGGGTACTTCCCGATTGGCCGGCCGCAGAGCCCCGCCGAAGCTAGAGCCATGACGACAAGCACCACGGGCCTCGAGCCCGAAACGCAGCCAAGAGCACGCCAGCTGACCAGGTCCGTGCATGACCGGATGCTGGCAGGCGTTGCCGCCGGGCTGGCGGACTTCCTCGGCATCGACGTCATGATCGTGCGGGTCATCCTGGTCGTGCTGACCTTCGTCGGCGGCGCCGCAGTGCCGATCTACCTGGCCTGCTGGCTGCTGATTCCGGAAGAGGGCACCGACCAGTCCATCGCCGGCGCATTCGTCCAGTCGATCCAGGCCAGGTCCTAGGCCGCGCGGCCAGCCAGATCCGGGAGGTATCACCAAGATGTCAGCGCCGAGCGGTTCTGCTACGCCGGGCACTCCGGCCTGGCTGTTCGCAGCCAACCGCCGCCGGGCCAGCTACGCCAACATGCGGATATCGGACGCCGAGCGTGCCGAGGTCGCCGACCTGCTGTCCTCGCACTACAGCGACGGGCGGCTGGACCAGGCCGAGTTCAACCAGCGCCTCGACCAGGCCATGCACGCCAAGACGTACGCGGACCTCAGCGGGCTGCTCGCAGACCTGCCGCCCACCGACGCTGCCCCGCCAGCGGAGATCGCCCGCCAGCACAGCGGGCGCTCGCTGCATCCGTGGCTCGTGGTGGCAGCCGTGGTGCTGATCGCCATCGCGGTCGGGCACGTGCTGACGTGGCCCTGGACCACCGGGCCGCTGGGCAACGGGTTCTGGCTGCCGTGGTGGGTGTGGGCAGGCGCGGTGGTGTTCCTGGTGCTGCGCTACGGGCGCCGTCGCTCCTAGCCGGTTCGCTAGCCGAGCTGGCCGACCCGCCGCTGCGGCGGCCGCCGCGGCCGGCGACGCTGCCGGTGCCGCGGCGGGGGATACGGCCGCTGCCGGTTAGCCAGCGCGGCTCACCAGGAGCTGACCTGCCTGCGCACCTTGAGCAGGCCGCTGCTGGCGACTTCGTAGTGCCGCATGCTGGAGAGCGGCGGCGAGTACGCGTGCACGCTGACCGTCGGCCGGTCGGAGGTGTTGCCGACGTCGTGCACGTAGTTCGCGC
Source organism: Streptosporangiaceae bacterium (assembly GCA_030039155.1). GTDB lineage: Bacteria > Actinomycetota > Actinomycetes > Streptosporangiales > Streptosporangiaceae > JOPF074. The sequence continues at coordinate 15,327 of JASHQL010000364.1, forward strand.
CGAACGAGCGGACCGCGCCCTGGACCAGCTCCCGCGGGCTGTGCTCCGGCCTGCCGTACGGCGCAGCGCGCTCGGCCAGCGACCCGAGCGCCACCGCGAAGGCGCCGGCCGACGCGCCGTGATCGTGGAACCCGGTGTGCTGGCCAGGCAGCCAGCTCAGCAGCCAGATCTCGTGTTCCTCATCCTGGGCGAGCCGCAGATACCAGCGTTCGTCGGTGTCGAAATGCACCTGATCAAGCCAGTCTTCCGGGCTGCTGGCGATCTGCTGGGCGGTCTGAGCGAGCCAGGAGAGGCGGACGAGTGATGGCGTTCGATAAGGCATCTGCGTTCCGTTCTGGTAGCGCTGGTGAACCGTGCTGCCTTGGCTAGGCTGCACTGCCCGGCCGGTTCCGTGCCTGGCGTGCGGTGATCACGAGCCGGGCCAGGGCGGCGGCCTGCTCGCGGATCTCGGGAATCGCGGTGGACTCGTACCAGATGCCGCGCAACGGCGGCCCGAGCGTGAAGATGTTGCTGCTCGGCCGGCCGGCCGAGTCGAGCAGCGCGCCATTCAGGCCGGCGTCGACGCCAAGCCCGAGCTGGTCCGGCCTGGCCAGCCCGCTGGCGAACAAGTCGAGCAGCAGCGGCCCTGTTGTCTTGCCGACCACGGCCGGGCCGGTGGCGTTGATGATCCAGTCCGCGGTGCAGCCGCCGACCTCGCCGTCGCCGAAGCTGACTTGCAGCGTGTCGCGGTGCTGCCTGACCGAGCCGATCTGGCCCTGCTGCACGGCGAGCCGCCCGGTCAGCCGCAGCTGCGAGATCAGCCGGGCAGTGCCGGGCGGCATCCGGTGCCGGTGGATCTCCCAGTGCCTGGCCACGTGCCGCAGGAACGCCCGCTTGTCTGGCAGCGGCATCCGCTGCCAGAGCCCAGGTGCGGCCGGCCTGATCGCGTCGACGACGTCTCGCCAGTTGCCTGGGCTGGCCGAGATGGCGGACCTGACCTGCCAGATCAGCTCCGCCAGCCGGACCGGGCCGGTGGCGTCCGCGGTCACCGGCAGCCAGACCGGCATCCGCACCGAGGCAGGCTCGAGGCTGTGCGACCGCGGCAGCCAGCCGTGCCTGGACACCGCGACCACCCTGGTCCTGGTGTTGCCAGAGGTGACGGCGACGGCCGCGTCGAGCATGGTGAGCCCGGTGCCCAGGATGAGCACCCGGCCGCCGGTGGCGGCCACCTCGGCGAGCGCGCCGGGCGCCCACGGGTCGGTGATAATCCGCGGGCTCGGCGGTGCGGCGCAGGGCAGCGCGGCTGGCTGGTGGCCGGTGGCCAGGATCGCGATGTCCGCGTCGACGCAGCCGCGGGACAGCACAAGCCGCAGCGGCCGCTGGCCGCTGGTGTGCCGCAGCGCCACCGCCTGCGCGGTCATCCGGGTCACCCGGCACAGCGGGTAGGCGTGCCGCTCCGCCTCGGCCAGCGTGTCCAGCAGGTAGCGGCCGTAGTCGCGGCGCGGCAGGAACTCGCAGCCGGCCGTCTGGGCCGCGCCTGCCCACCGGATCAGGTGATCGGGCTCGCCAGCCAGCGCGCTCATCTGGCTGGCCGGCGCGTTCAGCAGGTGCTCGGGATGGCTGGTCGCGTAGGCCTGGCCGAGCCCGTGCCGGCCGTGCTCGTCGATCAGCAGGATGCTCAGCGGCAGCTGGTGCGCGGCCGCCACCCGCAGCAGGTGGACCGTGGCCAGCGTCCCGCTTGCGCCCCCGCCGATGACCGCGATCACCGGCCCGCGCGCTCCGGTTGTCTCACTGATCATGCCAAAACAGTATCAAACTTTCTCGATCGAATACATAGGGAATTGGCTGCGCGATCTTGGTCAGGCACATGGGCCGGATTGCCTACAGCGGGGTGTAGGTGATCCGGCCCATGTGGCGCGGGGTCAGCCGGTGTGCACGGTGATCAGGGTCCAGCCGCCGATGCAGATCCGGTCACCGTCGTGCAGCGGCACCGAAACGCCGGTCGGGATCTCGGTGTCGTTCACCTGGGTGCCGTTGGCCGAGCCGGGGTCGAGCACCGACCAGCCGCCGTCGGCCTGGGCGGTGAGCACCGCGTGCAGGTGGGAGATGCCAGGGTCGGTCGGCGGGCCGGTGAGGTCGATCTCAGGCTCGAGCCCGCGTGCTGCGCTGTGCCGCCCGATCCGCATTTCCTTGCCGATCAGCTGGAACCGGCGCTCCGGGCAGTAGGCAGGGAACTCGATGCTGCCGGCGTCCGGCCCGCCTGCCGCGACCATGCTGTCGAAGTAGCCGCGGTCGGCCGTCACCACCGCGGTCCACCCGGCCGGTGCCGGGCTGGTGGCTGCGGTCTGG
>JASHQL010000365.1 GCA_030039155.1 Streptosporangiaceae bacterium
GCTGGCCGAGCCCGCGCCGCCGGCCTCGGCCTGGCCCTCGCGCTGCGAGATCAGCCGCCGTGGCCCAGGCCGCAGCGCCGGCCGGCTTGCCGTGCTTGTCATCGTCCCCCCGAGCCGTCGGCCAATGGTCGGCTCCGCGTCTGCTTGCCTCGCAGTCGCGCCGGTGCCGAGTTGTCTCAGAGCCGCTGCGCCGGTCCCCCAACCGGCTCCGCCCAGCCTCACCCGATGCGGCGAAATTGCAGCTCAAAGCCCTGCAAGAGACATACCCCTCGGCACCGATCACCAACCAGCGGTCCGCTTTCTGACGATATGCAGCTGGCCGCTGGCTGGCCAGAACGGCGGCCCAAGGTCACCCCGGCCGGGTGATGCCGGTGCCTTTGCCGAACCGTAACGTGCCGCGTAGAGAACAACCCGGACAACCGGCCAAGCATGCGGCCCGTTGCGCTGGCCATGCCAGCCGCCAGTGCCGGACACGGCCAGGTCAGAGGGGAGTGCTTCGATGAGCAGTGGGCAGGGGAAGAACCCAGGGCTCTCCGGCTCCGGGCAGGGTGCTGCCGGCGGAGCCGCTCAGACGCCACAGCAGTCCGCCACGGGCACCACAGACACTACGGGCACCACGGGCACTACGGGCACCACGGGCGCCACGCCCGCGACTGCACCATCGCAGCGCCGCGCCGCCAGCTCGGTCGGACTGCAGGACACCTCGTCCAGCTACGAAAGCACCGGCCAGAGCTACTCGCGGGGTACCTCGGGGGGCTACCGCGAGGAATCCGGCAGCGACCTGGCCGCCTACACCGGCTCGCTGCTTGCCGCGACGCTGATGATCCTCACCGGCCTGCTTGCCTTCTTCGCCGGCCTGTCGGCGATCGTGCGGCGCAGCTACTACTACGCCACGATCCCGCATAACTACGCCTACCAGTGGAACGTGCGCGGCTGGGGCTGGGCGCTGCTGATACTCGGCGTGCTGATCTTCGCCGCCGGCGCCTGCATCATGCTCGGCATGACCTGGGCCAGGATCGTCGGGGTCGGCCTCGCGGTGCTCACCGCGATCGGCGCGTTCATGTTCCTGCCGTACTCGCCGGTGTGGTCGATCGTGCTGATCGCGCTGGCGGTGTTCGTGATCTGGTCGCTGTTGCACAAAGGCGCCGACGAATCGGCGTACATGCCGTAGCAGGCCGCGCCGCGCCGATACGTCGAGCCCCGCTCCGGCCAGCCTGGAGCGGGGCTCGCGGCTGCCCGGGCCCGCCCGGCTCTGCCTGGTCGCCCGCCCGGCCCGGCTATGCCTGGTCGGCAGCGATCACCCTGAGCACCGCGTCGATCAGCGCCAGATGGGTGAACGCCTGCGGGAAGTTGCCGAGGTGGCGGCCGCTTTCCGCCTCGATCTCCTCGGCGTACAGGTGCAGCGGGCTGGCAAACGACAGCAGCTTGGCGCACAGCGCCCTGGCCCGGTCGGTCTCGCCGATCATGGCAAACGCGGAGACCAGCCAGAACGAGCAGATCGTGAACGTCCCTTCCTCCCCGCTCAGGCCGTCGTCGGTCTGCTCGGTCCGGTACCGCAGCACCAGCCCGTCCCTTGACAGCTCGTCGGCGATGGCCAGCACCGTGGCCCTGACCCGCTCGTCGTCCGGCGGCAGGAAGCCGAGCAGCGGGATCAGCAGCGCCGAGGCGTCCAGCGCCTTGCCCTTGTAGTGCTGCACGAACACGCCGCGCGCGTCGACTCCGTTCGCGCACACATCGGCGTGGATCTCGTCGGCAGCCGCCCGCCAGCGCTCGGCCAGCTCGGTCTGGGCGCGGCCAGCGGCCAGCTTCACGCCGCGGTCGACCGCGACCCAGCACATCACCTTGGACGCGGTGAAATGCCGTGGCTTGCCCCTGATCTCCCAGATGCCGCGGTCCGGCTCCCGCCAGACCTGCAGCGCGTTCTCCACCAGCTTGGCGATCATCTGCCAGGCCACCGGGCCGATCTCGGCCGCCTTGTCGAAGTGCAGCGCGACCGACTCCATGGCCATGCCCCAGACGTCGTGCTGGCGCTGGTTGTAGGCGCCGTTGCCGACCCGGACCGGCTGCGCGCCGTCATATCCGTGCAGGTGATCGAGGGTCTGCTCGTCCAGGTTGCGCTCCGCGTCGATGCCGTACATGATCTGCAGCGGCCCGGCGGCCAGCGCGTCGGTGATGAACGCGAAGTAGGCGAACGCCTCCCAGTCGAAGCCCATCTGGAACAGCGCGGAGAGCATGAACGCCGAGTCGCGTATCCAGGTGAACCGGTAGTCCCAGTTCCGCTCGCCGCCCGGCGTCTCCGGCAGCGAGGTGGTCGCGGCGGCCATGATCGCGCCGGACGGCGCGTAGCTCAGCCCCTTCAGGGTGAGCGCGCTGCGTTCCAGGTACGGCCGCCATGGGTGGTCAGGCATCTTGGCGTGCCTGAGCCAGTCACGCCACGAGCTGGTGGTGCCGTCGATCTCGGCGATCGCCTCCTCGGCGCTGTGCACGGAGAACTCGCCCCAGCTCAGCGCGGCGAACGCGTGCTCACCTTCGTGCAGGCTGGTCCTGGACACCGCGCGGGCGCCGCCGATGCCCAGGTTCAGGCTGGTGTACAGCTGCAGTGCGGGAAAGCGGTCGGCCTCGCAGGTGGCGTGGCCGTATCCGTCGGCCGCGTAGACCCAGCTGCCCGCGGTGCGGCCGTAGTCGAACAGCGGCATGCAGTCAAGCATCAGGTCCACCTGCCCTGCCATGCAGTACGCGGAGCGCACCAGCATGCCGCGCGCGGTAAAGTCGCCCGGCGGCCGCCGCTGGCCGGCGATCCGCTCCTCGCCCTGCCACGGGCCCATGGCCAGCGCGTCCCGCACCACCATCCAGCCAGTCGCGGTGAACCAGGTGGTCTCGAGCACCATCGAGCCTGCCTCGTACCGGCGCTGGGCAGGCACGTGCGTGTGCGCGGGCCCGAACCTGAAGAAGCCCGCCGACCGGTCGAGCAGCGTGCCGAACACGCTCGGCGAGTCGGCGCGCGGCAGGCACAGCCACTCGACCGCGCCGTTGGGCGAGATCAGCGCGGTGGTCGAGCAGTCTGACAGGAACGCGTAATCGGCGATCGGCGGGAACTCGGAAGCTGACATGGCGGTGATCGCGGCCTTGTCAGGCGCAGTCGAGACGGGCATGTCTTGATCGATTCCCAGCAACCGGCTGCTGCGCCTCACCCGCCGCGAGTGAGATCAGCGGCGCGCTCGCCCGCCGCGGATGAGGGCGTCAGCTGATGACGCCGGCCAGGCCGAGCGCGCCGTCGACCAGCAGCACCAGGCCGCCGATGGTGAGCGCGCCGGTCAGCAGCTGATGCCCATGGCTGCGCAGCCAGGAGTTGAGCACGCCGAGCCGGTGCGTCGTCTGCTCCGGCGCGACCAGGTAGGCCAGGTAAGGCAGCCAGATGAAGGCCAGCGTGATCCCGATGACCATGACGATCGCCAGCGCGCTCACCAGGGCGTCCGACTTGGAGGTCGCCACCGTCTGCACCGCCGCGATGAACGTGACCGACGGCGAGAAGACCACCACGCCCACCAGGAACGCCGCGATCGCGGAAGGCCTGGACAGCATCTTGTTCAGAATCCCCTGGCCGGCCTTCTTCGGGTCAGGCGGCTTCGGCCCGCGCCGCAGCAGGTAGATACCGCCAAGCAGGGCCAGGATGCCGAGCCCGAGCCGCAGGCCGTACCTGGTGGGATGCTGGCTGACGTGCTGCAAGCCGCCGGCCCGCAGCGCGAAGAACGCGGCGGTGCCGACGACACCGGTCATCACGATGGCGCCCGCCAGGTAGATCAGCACGGTTCTGCGCGGGTTCGCCGCGCCCAGGTAGATGGCCGAGACCAGCGCCGCGGTCGGCGAGATCGCGGCGAGCACGGCGAGGCCAGCTGCGTCGCCAAGCACCGGCGCCCCCCGTCCGAGCCGGATTCCCGCAAGATGTGCAGGTAACCGTTCCCTGGCGCAGCCTGCCGGGCCTCACCCGGCATGGGTGAACTGGCCGCGGCTAGCCGGCCAGCGCCAGCTCGCGGATGATCTTCTCCGCGGTGAGCTGCGGGGTGTGCTCTGAGGTCACCAGGAACACGTTCCGCTCGGCCGGGGTCGGCCGCTGCATGATGGCGAACTGGCTGGCGGCCAGGCCCTCGGGGAAGAAGTGACCGGACCGGCGGCGCAGCCTGGCCTCGTCGTCATGCTCGCCGATGGCCAGGAACGCGACCTTCACCGGCCGGTCGTCGACCAGCAGCTCGCGGTAGCTGCGCTTGAGCGCGGAACAGGCAAGAACCGCCGACTCCGCCGCCGCGACACGGTCATCCATCCAGGCGCAGATTGCCCGCAGCCAGGGCTCGCGGTCCTGGTCGGTGAGCGGCACGCCGGCTTTCATCTTCGCCAGGTTGGCTGCCGGGTGGAACGCGTCGCCGTCGGCAAAGGGCCAGGCAAGCTCCGCGGCCAGCAGCCGGCCGATCGTCGTCTTCCCGCTGCCGGCCACGCCGGCCACTATCAAGATCATCTTCGACCTGGGGTCCCGCGAACCACGACTCGTTCCCGCCCCCTTCCGCCGCACCCCGACGCACCTTAGCTGAGGCAGCTCGGCGCGCGGCAACGCGGCGTGGTCACTCCCTGGCCATCATCGCCGCGGCCTGCCGCTCCATGTCGAGGTACTGGTCGCCGGACACGTTGACCTGCACCTTGCGAATGGTCCCGCCGGTGAACGGGAACTGGCCTTCGTACTCCGCGGACACCGCGTCGCCGCTGTCCCGGCCGATGCGCAATACGCGGGTAGCCGCGCACCTGGGTGATGCCCGGCGCCGGGCCAGGCGGCCTCACCCGGCACGGGTTATTCACCGGCCGGCCGCCCGGCCGGGCACCGGCCAGCCCGCCGCCGTGCCAGGCTGGTGCCGTGCCAGGCTGGCGCCGTGCCGACCTGGTGCCGTGCCAGGCTGGTCCCGCGCCGGGCTGATCCCGTCCGGCAGACGAGCAAGGGGCTGATGTGACAGACAACCAAGTCGACGCACTCGTGATCTTCGGTGCTACCGGCGACCTCGCCAAGCTGGAGACCTTCCCGGCGCTGGTCGGGCTTGTCGAACGCGGCGTGCTGAATGTCCCGGTGATCGGGGTGGCCAAGAGCGGCTGGGGGCTCGACCAGTTCAAGGACTACGCGGTGGCCTCGCTGAAGCTGAACAGCCTCGATCCTGGCTCGCCGGCGGCAACCCAGATGCTGAGCCTGCTCAGGTACGTGGACGGCGACCTCGGCGATCCGGCCACCTACGAGGCCATGTCCAAGGAGGCCGGGGACGCGCAGCGGATCCTGTACTACCTCGAGGTGCCGCCGTCCCTGTTCGGCCGGATTTCTGACGGCATCGCGGCGGCCGGGCGGGCGGCCAACGCCAGGGTCATGGTGGAGAAGCCGTTCGGCACCGACCTGGTCAGCGCGCAGCAACTGAACCAGACCATGCACCAGCATTTCGCCGAGGACGCGATCTACCGGGTGGACCACTGGCTCGGCCTCGAGCCGGTGGAGAACCTGCTGTTCGTCAGGTTCGCGAACTCGGTCGTGGAGCCGTTGCTGAGCCGGGAGCACGTGGAGAGCATCCAGATCACCATGGCGGAGGCGTTCGACGTCGCCGACCGCGGCAGCTTCTACGACAAGACCGGCGCGATCCGCGACGTGATCCAGAACCACATGCTGCAGGTGCTGGCCACCGTGCTGGCCGACCCGCCGGACGGCTCAGGCCTGTCCACCTGGCGCGACGTCAAGTCGCAGATCATCGGCGCGCTGACCCCGCTCAGCCCGGACACCACGGTGCGCGGCCAGTACGACGGGTACCTGCAGGTCGCCGGCGTCGCGCCGGGCAGCACCACGGAGACCTACGCGGCGATCAGGCTGGCCGCCGAGTCCTGGCGGTGGGCCGGCGTGCCGATCATGATCAGGGCTGGCAAGTGCCTGCCGCTGACCGCGACCGAGGTGACGTTCAGGTTCAGGCGGCCGCCGCATGACGTGTTCAACCTCGGCGACCAGGCCGACGCGAACCACCTGCGGGTGCGGATCTACCCGGACGACCAGGTCGGGCTGACGCTGGTCGGCAAGAAGCCGGGCCCGGAGATGCTGCCGCAGCCGCGCGACCTGGCCTACGCCGGGCAGACCGGCGCGCAGATGATGCGGCCATACGACCGGCTGATCGGCGCCGCGCTCAGCGGCGACCGCTACCTGTTCGCCAGGCAGGACACCGTCGAGGCGGCGTGGCGGGTGGTGCAGCCGGTGCTGGGCGACGCGGTCCCGCTGCACCCGTACGCACGAGGGACCTGGGGGCCGGCCGCGGCGGACGCGCTGGTACCTGACGGTCAGTCGTGGTCATCGCCATCATGAAGGGAACGACAGGCCAGCGCGCCGGTCGGGCCCGCCCCGCCGGTCCGGTGGTTACGGGCTGAGTGCCGAGGTCACCGTCAGGTCAACGCGGACCCGGCCGGCCTGCCGGAAGACGAGCGTGATCGGCACGATCTCGCCGGTGTGCAGCGCCCGCGGGCGCAGCAGCACCACGTCGGTCCCGAACGGGCTCAGGTCAAGGGTGCCGCCGGCCGCCAGCGGGATCCGGCCGAGCCTGCCGCCACGGCCGAACGGCGACCTGCCCAGCCGCACCAGCAGGACCCGCGCGGCCGCCGGCGACGTGGCGCCCAGCAGTTCGTCGGCCGCGCCGAGGTTCTTGACATCCAGGTAGGTCGGCGCCGCCGCCAGGCCGCGGCCGGCCCCTGGCCGCAGCGATATCGGGATCGCGGCCAGGGTGATGTCCACGTGTACCCGGCGCAGCGTGCCGGCGCCGCCAGACTCGGTCCATGCCAGCAGCAGCCCGACCAGCAGCGCAGCCGACAGCACCGGTGCGATCGCCGCCCTGAGCACGCTGGTGATCTCACCAGGCCGGCCGGCCGTCGCACTCGGCTGCTCGGCGTCGGCTGGCTGCAGGGCCGGCGGCGACGGCGCTGGCGGCGAGCTCATGACCGCTGCTCCGCCAGTTCTGGCGTCATCGCAGCCGCCGGCCTGACGGCCTTGACCGGTCGGCGGCCTGCCTTGAACCTGCGCAGCCGCAGCCCGTTCGTCACCACGATCACCGAGCTTGCGGACATTGCCAGGCCGGCCAGCAGCGGGTTCAGGTAACCGAGCGCGGCAACCGGCAGGGCGACCAGGTTGTAGCCGAATGCCCAGCTCAGGTTCTGCCTGATCGTGCGCAGCGTGCTGCGGGCCAGCAGGATCGCGTCGGTCACCATCGCCGGGTCGCCCGCGACCAGGGTCAGGTCGGCGGCGCCGATGGCAGCGTCGGTGCCGGTGCCGACCGCGATGCCCAGGTTCGCTTGAGCCAGCGCCGCCGCGTCGTTGACGCCGTCCCCGACCACCGCCACCCCGACCCCGCACGACTGGATGTCGCGGACGACCTTGATCTTGCCCTGCGGGCCGACCTCCGCGAACACGTCGGCGGCCGGGATGCCGATCTGCGCGGCCACCGCGAGCGCGGTCCTGCGGTTGTCGCCGGTCAGCAAGATCGGGCGCAGGCCAAGCTCACGCAGCCGGCCGACGGCATCGGCGCTGGTCTGCCTGACCGCATCGGCCACGCTGAGCACCGCGCGCGCCGCGCCGTCCCAGCCCGCCAGCACCGCGGTCCGGCCGGCGTCCTCGGCCAGGTCCGCCGCCCTGGCCAGGTCGGCCGGCACCGTCATGGAGCGGCTGGCGAGCAGCCTGGCGCTGCCCACGACCACCGTCAGGCCCGCGACGACGGCCTGCACTCCGGCCCCTGGGATGCTCTGGAACTCGGCGATCGCCGGGAGGTCGCCGAACCGATCGGTCGCCGCCCGCGCGATCGCCTGGCCGACCGGGTGCTCGGAGGCATCCTCGACCGCGCCAGCCAGCAGCAGCGCCTCGTCCGGATCGCAGTCGGCTGCCGGGTCGACCGCCAGCACGGTCATCACGCCGGTCGTCACGGTCCCGGTCTTGTCCAGGGCGACCACGTCGATCTGCCGCGCGGACTCCAGCGCCTGCGCGCCGCGGACCAGGATGCCGAGCTCCGCGCCGCGGCCGACCCCGGCCAGCAGCGCGGTGCTGGTCGCCAGCCCCATCGCGCACGGGCAGGCAACCACGAGCACGGCAAACGCCGCGCTCCAGGCGAACTGGCCCGGCAGGCCGGCGCCGAGCCAGAAGCCGAGCGTGGCGGCGGCCAGCGCGATCACGCAGGGCACGAAGACACCGGAGATCCGGTCGGCGAGCCGCTGCGCTGCCGACTTGGTGGCCTGCGCGTCGGTCACCAGCTTGATGATCTGGCTGAGCTGGGTGTCCTTGCCGACCCTGGTGGCGCGGATCACCAGGCGGCCGCTCATGTTCAGGGTCGCGCCGGTGACCTGATCGCCGGGGCCGACCTCGGCGGGCGCTGACTCGCCGGTCAGCAGTGACGCGTCGACCGCCGAGCCGCCGTCAAGCACGATCCCGTCGGTCGCGATCTTCTCGCCCGGCCTGGTGACGAACTCGTCTCCGGGCACCAGCGCGGCTGCCGGCAGCCGGATCTCGGTGCCGTCGCGCAGCACCGATGCGGTTCGCGCCGCGAGCTGGGCAAGGGCGGTCAGCGCAGACCCGGAGCGGCGCTTGGCCCGCGTCTCCAGGTACCTGCCGAGCAGCACGGACACCGTGACGCCTGCGGTCACGTCGAGGTAGACCGTGCCCTGTCCCACCTGCCCGAAGGCGAGCGAGAACGGCATATGCATGCCCATCTGCCCGGCGCCGCCGAAGACCAGCGCCTGCACCGACCAGAGGAAGGACGCCGCGATGCCCAGGCTGACCAGCGTGTCCATGGTCGCGGCGGCGTGCTTCGTGGTGCGCCAGGCCGCCTGGTACAGCGGCCACGCTCCCCAGCCCGCGACCGGCACCGTGAGCAGCAGCGCGATCCATTGCCAGCCGCGGAACTGCCACGGCGTGACCAGCGACAGCACGATGACGGCGACCGCCAGCGGCGCGCACACGGCGAGCCGGGTGACCAGCGCCCGGCCGCCGCGGCCTGGCTGCTCCTGCTGCCCCGCCGCCTCGTCGGCCGGCAGCGCGGCGGTGTAGCCGGCCGCCTCGATCGCGCTGACGATCTCGCTGATGTGCCGGTCGCCGGTGCTGGCCAGGTAGGCGCGCTCGGTCGCCAGGTTCACCGTGGCCTGGACCCCGTCGAGCAGGTTGAGCCGCCGCTCGATCCTGGCCGCGCACGAGGCGCAGGTCATCCCGCCGATGATCAGCTCGACCGGCTCGGCCGCAGTCAACGGCCGCCGCCCATGTTCATCCCGCCCATCCCGCCGTTGGGATTGACGCTGCTGTGGCTGCCGGCCGGCGGCGCATTCGCCGGGCTCACCGGGCCGGCCGCCGCGCCCGCGGCCCTGGCGCCCATGAAGATCGCAACGATCAGCAGCACGAACGCGACGAGCTTGGTCTCAGGTCTCACGACTCCTCCAGGCCGGGTGCTGGCTTGGCGAGCGGCCCGGCCGTTCTGCGCTATCTCACCCAACGTCCGTTGCAGTGTGCCACGGTTGCCTGCGGAGCCGGGCCAGATCCTGGCCCGGTGACGATCGCCAGGAAATACCCAGCAGGGGTATCTCCGAATACCCTGCTGGGGTTTTCGCGTGGTTCTCCGCGCATTCTCCCGCATACCCCGACCGGGTAATTACAGGCTACCCCGAATCGGCACTAACCCGAGCGTTCTCGCAGGTCAGGCAGATGACAATTTCGTCATCCTGAAAGTCCTTGCCGGGTCCCGATAGCTGCCTTAGCCTGCTGTCCGCGCCCGGCTGCACATCAAATCACTGACCTATTCCGGCGCATCAGACACCCCAGGCGGGAGCCAGTTCGGATGAGTGACGCCAGCACCACGGGCGGCCGGCCGGCCGCGGTCGGGTGGCCGGCCAGGTCCGGCGTCGGCATCGACCCGCCGGACGCCAGGCGACTGCTGCAGCTGGCGCTGGCCGGCGTCTGGCTGCTCGACGCGGTGCTGCAGTACCAGTCGTTCATGTTCAGCAAGGGCTTCGGCCAGATGCTCGCGGCTACCGCGCCGGGCAACCCGAGGATCATCGCCAGCCCGATCACCTGGGATGCCAGCCTGATCGAGCACCACATGATCCTGCTGAACGCGATCTTCGCCACGATCCAGCTCGTCATCGCCGTCGGCATTGCCTGGCGGCCGACGGCGCGGATCGCGCTGGCCGCCTCGATTGCCTGGGCGCTTGGCGTCTGGTGGTTCGGCGAGGGCCTGGGCGACGTGCTGACCGGGACCTCGAGCCCGCTGACCGGCGCGCCAGGAGCCGTGCTGATCTACGCGCTGATCGCGGTGCTGGTATGGCCGGCCGACCGGGATCCGGCGGCGCCGTTCGTGGCCGCCCGCGCGGTCGGGCTGACCGCGGCCAGGGCGATCTGGCTGGTGTTCTGGGCAGGCATGACCTACCTGATGCTGCAGCCGGCCAACCTCACCGCGAACGGGCTGCCCGCCATGATCTCCGGCATGACCTCAGGCGAGCCGAGCTGGCTGGCCCGCATCGAGAACAACGCGGCCGCGGCGATGGCGCACGACGGCGTGGCCTGGTCAGTGGTGTTCGCGGTGGCGTTCGCGGTCATCGGCCTGAGCATCCTCGCGCCGCCCGGGCTGGCCAGGGCTGGCATCGTGCTTGCCGTGCTCGTCGCGGCGTTCATCTGGTTGGTCGGCGAGGCACTCGGCGGCATCCTGACCGGCGGCGGCACCGATCCCAATTCCGGCCCGCTGCTTGCCCTGCTCGCGCTGACGTACTGGCCAGCCCTGGGCACGGCCGGCCGACTCGCCGGGCCGGCGGCCGCAGCGCAGCCGGCAGCCGCCGCGCCTGGCCTGACCGAGTCGTGAGCAAAGGACACTGACATGGGCGGACAAGCCTGGCTTGCCGACATCCTGGCGGGCGTCATGCTCGCCACGACGGTCTACTGCGTGGCCAGGATCGTCGTGACCAGGATGCAGCGCCGGCCAGCCGAGCATGACATCGACGCGGTGCACGCGCTGATGGGCGTCGCGATGGCCGGCATGCTGGTCGCGAGCCTGCACACGCTGCCGAACGACGTCTGGGCAGCGCTGTTCGGCGTCGCCGCGGCGTATTACGCCTGGCTGATCGGGGTCGGCATCCGGGCCAGCCGAACCGAGCAGGCACCAGCCGCCGCAGCCGCCAGCGCGGATGGCCAGCGCCCTCCGCAGGCCGGCCCGCACCGGCACCTGCACCTGCCGCACCTGGCGATGTGCCTGGCGATGGTCTACATGCTGCTCGCGGTACCGGCCGCGATGAGCCTGGCCGGGCACGGCGGCATGAGCATGGGCGGCTCGTCGGGCGCCCGCTTCCCGCTGCTCGCGCTGCTGCTCACGCTGATCCTGGCGGGGTTCGTCATCCTGGACACCGACCGGCTCTCCCGGCTGCGCTCCGTTGCCGTCGCGCAGGCAAGGCCGATCAGGGTCGAGGCCGCGCTCGCGCTGGCCAGGGCCGGGGTCACGGCGGACCTCGGGCCCGGCTACCTCGCCGGGGCCACCGAGACCCCGGCAGCTGGACCGGCCGCGCAGCCGCCTGCGAGCCCGGCCGGCCGCACCGCCGGACCGGTCGCCCCTGGCCTCGCGCTGTGCTGCCAGATCGCGATGGGCGCGACGATGGCGTACATGCTGGTGCTGATGCTCTGACCGGTGCCGGCGGCTAGCCCGCTAGCTGGTAGCCGGCCTCGGCCACGGCCGCACGCAGCATCGCCGGGTCTGGCATCGGCTCCGCGGTGATGGTGACCGCTCCGGTGGCAAGGTCCACGTCAACCTCGGCCACGCCGGCCAGCTTCCCGATCTCGCCGCGTACCGCCTGCACGCAGTGTGCGCAGGTCATCCCGGTGACATTGATGACAGTCGACGTCATGCGGCGAGCTTAGCCCGGTCAGGACGGTGCCGAGCCGCCAGGTGCCTGGCCCTGGCTGGCCGTGCCGGTCCGGCTCCGCACCCGGTGCTTGAGCAGCCCGCTCACCAGTGAGATGCCGATGCCGATGAAGACCAGGTTGAACACCATCTGCACGGTGACAGCCGCGCGCGCCGCCTGGCCGGTCGCGTGCACGTCACCGAAGCCGACGGTGGCCAGCGTGCTCACCGTGAAGTAGAGCGCGTCGATCTTGGTGTGCAGTTCGGCGAACTGGCCAGGCTCGAGCGCGAGCAGGTAGTCGGCCCTGGCGAAGAACAGCACGGCGACGGTCAGCACGCAGAGCATGCCCATCGCCTTGGCGGCGACCCCGGCCCGCAGCATCCGGTTCCCGACGATCAGGATGACCGCGCTCAGCACCACAAGGCCGACGCTGAACGTCACCCCCCAGCCGGCCACGCTGAGCTTGCCGCCGGACGGCAACACGAAGTACAGCACCACCAGCGCGATGATCATCAAAAGGCCGCGCACGATGGTCCACATCTGCTGCCGCGCCTCCTGACTGGCCTGGTGCCGTGGCGGGTTCCCGCCGGGCGTCCCCGGTTCCCCATCGCCCTGGGGGGACACGGCACCGCCTGGTGGCACCCCAGACCCCGGCGGCCCTGGACCCCCCTGGGACTGCATGCCCCCGATTCTGGCAGCCGCCGTCGGTCAGGCCCGGCCGGCGCGCTCGGTGAGCAGCGTGTTCCCGTCGTGCTCGGTCACGCCGGCACCGGCGCCGCGCACGGCCAGGGCCGCCAGGTAGCCGCGTGCCGGGTGCAGGTCGGCCAGCGTGCAGGCCGCGGCACCGGCCGGGGCCGTGCCGGCCAGCTTGACGATCGCTTCCTGCCTGACCCAGCGCCTGGTCAGCGCGGCGTCCTGTGCCGGGTCGGCGGACAGCCTGCCGAGCCGCTCGACGTCGATCCCGACGGCCGTGACCTCGCTGATCGCCACCGCCACCTGGTCACCGGCGTGCGACACGGAAAAGTCCACCGCGGCCGCCGGCCAGCTCAGCCGCGGCTTGCCGCGGGTCCTGTCGATGACCAGCTCGGCCGGGCCGACCCCGAGCCGGCCGGCCAGCAGCAGCCGGGTAAGCGCGGCCGCGGCCACGCTGCGGTCACGGTCCGCCTGCAGCCAGAACCGGCCGGCCCGCTCCAGGTCGGCCGCTGGCAGCAGGTGCAGCAGCCGGCCGGCACCAGCCGGCCTCGCCCACCAGACCTCGCACTCCGCGCAGCGGCGCGCCGGGTCGTCACCGCTGGCCGGGCCGCTCATACCGGCAGAACCTACGCCGGTGTTAGCATCGCGGCTGCTATGACGGCACCGCTGGAACTCCCGGGCGCAGCAGCCTGGCGGCTCGATCCCTCGCTCGCGTACCTCAATCACGGCGGGTTCGGCGCCGCGCCGCTGCCGGTGCTGGCCGAGCAGCGGACCTGGCGCGACGCGATGGAGCGCAATCCGACCGGCTTCCTGGTACGCGACCTGCCCGAGCAGCTGCACCAGGTGCGGGCGCTGCTCGCCGGGTTCCTCGGCGCGGACGCCGACGGCCTGGTGTTCGTCGGCAACGCGACCGCAGGCACGCAGACCGTGCTCGCCCAGGTCGGCCTGGCGCCGGGCGACGAGGTGCTGGTCACCGATCACTGCTACCCGGCAGCGCTCGCCCAGGTCAAGCGCGCCACCGCGGCCAGCGGCGCGACGCTGCGGGTAGCCGAGGTGCCGATGCCGGCCGGCGACCAGGAGACGGTGCTGGCCGCGGTCACCGCGCGGCTCAGCCCGCGCACCGCGCTGGTCGTGATCGACCACGTGGCGTCCTGCAGCGGGCTGGTGTTCCCGGTCGAGCAGATCGTGGCCGAGTGCCACGCCCGCGGCGTCCCGGTGCTGGTCGACGGCGCGCACGCCACCGGCCAGCTCCCGGTCGACCTCGGCCGGCTCGGCGCCGATTTCTGGACCGGCAACCTGCACAAGTGGCTGTGCGCGCCGAAGGCCGCGGCGGTGCTGCAGGTAGCCGAGCGGTGGCGGGACCGGATCAGGCCGCTGGTGGCGTCGCACGGATTCGCCGACGGCTACCAGCCGGCCTTCGACTGGACCGGCACGCAGGACCCGACCCCGCTGCTCGCCGCGCCGGCCGCGGTTGCGTTCTTCGGCCAGGCCGGCTGGCAGGCGGTCAGGGCGCACAATCAGGACCTGGCCCGCCGCGGCGCCGAGCTGGTGGCCGGCCGGGTCGGCACGACCGTGCCAGGCGGCGCGGGCCTGACCGGCGCGATGCGGCTGGTCCCGCTGCCGCGTGAGCTGACCGAGGCCGAGGCAAGGGCGCTGGAAACCAGCCTGCTTGACCGGTACCGGATCGTGGTGCCGGTCACCTACCTGGGCGGCTGGCGCTGGCTGCGGGTGTCGGCGCAGCTGTACAACACCATGACCGACTACGAGCGGCTGGCCGACGCGCTCGCCGAGCTGCTGGCCTAGTGCCGCAGCGCGGTCCCCGATTCGCACCGGGGACCGCGGCGGCTCCCGCCGTGCGGCGAGCGTGGCCAGCCACCGCGTCAGCCGTTCCGTTAATCATGACGGTCGGCAGCGAGCGTCACGGGCGGGCCTCATACACGATGTTGAACGGAGTCTCGGCGGCCCGGCGGAAGCGGGTGAAGCCGCCGGCCCGCGCCACGTCGCCGATCCTGGCCTGGCCGGCCTGCGCGCCGAGCGCGAGCCCCACCTCCTGGGACAGCGACGCGGGCGTGCACAGCAGGGTGGAGAACGCGTAGTAGGCACGGCCGACCGGGTTCAGGTTCTCCTCAACCCGGTCACCGGCCTGCGGTTCGACGATCATCCAGGTGCCATCAGCCGCCAGCGTGCCGTGCACATGCCGGGCCGCGCCGACCGGGTCGCCCATGTCGTGCAGGCAGTCGAACGTGGTCACCAGGTCGTAGCCGGTGCCCGAGTACCGCGCCGCCGGGGCGACCTCGAACGTGACCTGGCCGGCCACCCCGGCCTGCTCCGCGTGCTGCCGCGCGGTCTCGATCGAGCCGCCGTGATAGTCCGACCCGGCGAAGCTGGAGTTCGGGTAGGACTGCGCCATCAAGATGGTGGAGGCGCCGTGCCCGCAGCCGACGTCGGCGACCGATGCGCCACGTTCGAGCTTGGCCACCACGCCGTCGAGCGCTGGCAGCCACTCCGAGATCAGGTGCCCGTTGTACATGGTGCGGAAGAACCGCTCGCAGCCCTCGAGCACGTCGTGCCCGTGCTCGCCCCAGCCGTACCCGGCACCGGTGCGCGCCACCTCGACGATCTTCGGCGAGTCGATCACCGAGCCGAGGGCGATCTGGAAAAACCCAGGCAGGTACGCGGGGCAGGCCGGATCGGTCAGCGCCGCGGCCTGCTCCGGCGGCAGCGTGTAACAGCCGCTGTCCTGGTCGTATACGACAAAGCCGCCGGCCGCCTGAGCGTTCAGCCATTCCCGCACATATCGCTCAGCGGTGCCGGTGCGCTTCGCCAGCTCGGCGGGCGACAGCGGCCCGGCACCGGCCAGCGCGTGGTACAGGCCGAGCCGTTCGCCCATCACCACGAGCGCCGTGTTGAGCGTCGCGCCCACCTCGCCGACGGCACGGAAGACGAATTCCATCAGCTTGCCGCTGTCGACGGCAGGCTGCTGCGTGCTGGTGTCTGTGCTGGTCATGACGTTCCCTCCGGATGCGATTTGCGGCGAGCGTAGGCCGGGGACGGCCGCCGTCGCTTCCGGGGACCACCTAGTCGTTGGCGGCGCTAGGGCTGCGTCACGCCAGGTGCCTACAATCGCGCCATGTTGCTTGGCCGGGGTCTGCAGCGGCAACACATCGAGCAGGCCCTCGCGCAGGCGCGATTGGGCCAGAGCGCGACGCTGGCGCTGGTCGGCGAGCCGGGAATCGGCAAGACCACGCTGCTGAGCTACGCGGCCGGGCAGGCCGATGGCATGCAGCTACTGCAGGCGCGCGGCATTGAGTCCGAGGCCCAGCTGCCGTTCGGCTCGCTGCTCGAGCTGATCCGCCCGGCGCTGGCTCTCTTCGACCGGATTCCGCCGCCGCAGGCTCGGGCGCTGGAGGCCGCGCTGGCGATGCGGCCGGGCGCGGCCGGCGACCGGTTCGCGGCCGGCGACCGGTTCGCGGTCGGTGCCGCCACCCTCAGCCTGCTGGCCGCATACGCCGAGCGCGGACCGGTCGCCGTGCTGATCGATGACGCGCAGTGGCTCGACGTCAGCAGCGGCCAGGCGCTGCTGTTCGCGTTCCGCAGGCTGGTGGCCGATCCGATCGCGGTGCTGATCACGGCGCGCGAGGGCGAGCCGTCCCTGCTCGACGGCGCCGACCTGCCGGTGCTCAGGATCGGCGGCCTGACCCGCGACGAGGCCGCGGACCTGGTGCCGGGGCTGACGCCTGAGGCTGCCGCGCGGCTGCACGCCGCGACCGGCGGCAACCCGCTGGCCCTGCTCGAGCTCAGGGCCGACGAGCATGACCTGGCGCTGGCACCGCAGGGCGCCCCGGTGCTGGTCTCCGCGCGGATCGCGCGCGCGTTCTTGCAGCAGACCGGCACGCTCGATGAGGCAGCCAGGCAGGCGCTGGTGCTTGCCGCCAGCAGCGACACCGGCGACCTGCCGACGCTGCAGCGGGCCGCGGCCCGGCTGGGGGTCGAGCTGTCCGCGCTCACCGCGGCGGAGTCCGCCGGGCTGGTCACGCTGCGGGCCGGCACCGTTGAGTTCAGGCACCCGCTGGCCCGCTCGGCCATCTACGCCGATGCGCCGGCCGGCCAGCGGCGCGCGGCGCACCGCGCGCTGGCCTCGGCCCTGCCCGACCGCGA
>JASHQL010000366.1 GCA_030039155.1 Streptosporangiaceae bacterium
CACGCCGGCCGCGACGGTGGCGATGGCCGCCCGCAGGTACATGCACGAGTTCGGCGCGGCAAGCCAGGACTTCGGCGTGGTCGCGGTCGCCGACCGCAAGCACGCCGCGACCAACCCGGCTGCCTGGTTCTACCAGCGGCCGATCACGCTGGCCGAGCACCAGGCGTCCAGGTGGATCTGCGAGCCACTGCGGCTGCTCGACTGCTGCCAGGAGACCGACGGCGCGGTCGCCATCGTGGTCACCAGCCTGCAGCGGGCGCGCGACCTGGCGCAGCCGCCGGTCGTCATCCTGGCCGCGGCGCAGGGCAGCGGCCCTGACCAGTACACGATGACCAGCTACTACCGCGACGGGCTGACCGGCCTGCCGGAGATGGGCGTGGTGGCCAGGCAGCTATGGGCGCAGGCCGGGACCGGCCCTGCCGGGATCAGGACCGCGGTGCTGTACGACCACTTCACCCCGTACGTGCTCATGCAGCTCGAGGAGCTTGGCTTCTGCGGGCGCGGCGAGGCCAGGCACTTCATCGCCGGCGGCACCATCGAGCTTGGCGGCAGGCTGCCGGTGAACCCGCATGGCGGCCAGCTCGGCGAGGGCTACCTGCACGGCATGAACGGCATCGCCGAGGGCGTCAGGCAGGTACGCGGCAGCTCGGTGAACCAGGTGCCTGGCGACGGGCCGGTGCTGGTCACCGCCGGCACCGGCGTACCGACCAGCGGACTGATCCTCGGCCCTGGCTAGGCCGGCCCGGCTAGGCTGACCCACGTGGCCGACAGCATCTTGCCAGACGACGGCGAGGCGCGGATCTGCTCCGTGCCGCTGGCTGCGGGCGCCCGCCGCTACTCGCCGGACGGGCAGCCGGTCGCCTGGGTGACGGCCGAGCCCGTCACCGATGCGGGCCGGATGTGGCTGGCGCTCAGCGACGCGCAGCCGGACAGCGGGCTGGTGCCGGTGCTGCTTGACGCGACCGCGGCCAGCAACGCAGGTGACAGCCCCGACCTCGGCCGGCTCAGCCCGCCGGAGCCGAGCTGGCTCGACGACTTCGCCGCCGCTGACGTGCTGGCGGAGGGCTGGCAGGCACGGCTGCCGCCGGCCGATGGCGACGACAGCAGCGGACAGCTCGCGCCGTTCGGCCGCGAGTTCCCCGGCCTGGCGCCGGCCACCACCGAGCGGCTGAGCATGGCCGAACTGCAGCAGGCGCTGCTGGCGCTGCCGCCGGCCTACGTCGCGCTGGTCGCGGCCGCCCGCTCGGCCGACGTGCCGGCCGCGCTCGGCTGGGGCCCGTCCGCTGCCGACCAGTCGGCCAGCAGCAGGTCGGTGCAGATCAGCGTCGTGCTGCGGTCCTGGGAGGCCAGGTTCGGCGCCAGGCTGCTGCAGCTCGGGCCGGTGCTGAGCTTGCGGCTGCTGATCGAGCGGCCGCCGCGCAGCATCGAGGCGGTCAGCCAGGTGGCCGCCGAGCACTACGCGTTCTGCGACCAGCGCGGCACGCCTGGTGCCCGCGACATCGCCGACATCAGCGCCGGCCTGGTCGGCGCGCCGATCTGGACCTGCGGCTGGGACTAGTCCGGCAGCAGCCCGGCCGCGTGCAGCGCGGCGATGTAGCCGAACGTCATGGCCGGCCCGATGGTGGCGCCGGCCCCCGCGTAGCTGTGCCCCATCACCGCCGAGCTGGCGTTGCCGGCCGCGTACAGCCCGTCGATCACGCTGCCGTCATCTCGCAGCACCCTGGCCCGCGCGTCGGTGACCAGCCCGCCCTTGGTGCCGAGGTCGCCGGGCACGATCTTGATGGCGTAGAACGGCGGCTGCGCGAGCGGCGCCAGGTTCGGGTTCGGCCGGTTCCGCGGGTCGCCGTAGTACCGGTCGTAGGCGGAGTCGCCACGGCCGAAGTCCTGGTCCTGGCCGGCCTCGGCGAACGAGTTGAACTTCTGCACGGTCTTGGCCAGGCCGTCGGCCGGGATCCCGATCGACTCGGCCAGCCCGGCGAGCGTGTCGGCGCGGACCACCGCGCCGGCCCGCGACCAGCGCCGTGGCAGCGGCTTGCGCGGCGGCATCCCGGCGAACACGTAGCGGTTCCGGTACCGCTGGTCGGCGATCATCCAGCACGGGATGTGCGGGTTCTGCTCGGTGTGCCGGTCGTACATGGCGTGCACGGCGTCGACGTAGGGCGCCGCCTCGTTCACGAACCGCTCGGCTGCCCCGTTCACGAAGATGCAGCCTGGCAGGCTCCGCTCGGCCAGGCAGAAATACGGCCCGCCGGTCAGCGGGATCGACGGCCCCCACCAGGCGTCGTCCATCAGGCTGAGCGCGCCGCCCGCCGCCCGCCCGGCGACGATCCCGTCGCCGGTGTTGCCGACCGCGCCGACCGTCCACTCGGTGCCGACCGGCGCCCGCTGGTATTGCTGGCGCATCTGCTCGTTCCGCTCGAAGCCGCCGCTGGCCAGCAGCACGCCGCGGGCCGCCCGCAGCACCACCGGCGCGCCGGACCTGGTCGCCGCAACCCCGGCCACCCGCCCGTCCTGCACGTGCAGCCCGGTCATCGCCGTGTTCAGCCAGACCGGCACGTCGGCGGCGGCCAGCCCGGCCCGCAGCCCGGCCGCCAGCGCCTGGCCCATGCTGAGCAGCCGCCGGCGGGTCACCCGGCTCGCCACCATCCTGGCGGTGACCTTGGCGGTGGTCAGCACCGCGCGCGGGTGCGAGGTGCCGAGGCTCAGCCACCGGTAGTCGGCCTGGGTGACGGTGATCCCGGCCGGCCCGGCCAGGTACGGCGGGCACAGGTTCGGCAGTTCGGCGCCGAGCACGCTGGCGTTCAGCAACACCGGCTCGACCGACCGGCCTGAGGCCTTGCCGCCCGCCGCCTCCGGGTAGTAGTCGGAGTAGCCAGGCACCCACATGAACCGCAGTGGCGTGTGCGCGACCACCAGGTCCAGCATCGCCGGGCCATGCTCGAGCAGCGCGCTGCGCAGGCTGTCTGGCACCTCGGCGCCCGACACGTGCGCCAGGTAAGCGGCCGCGTCGGCGGCCGAATCGGCCACCCCGGCCTTGCGCAGCGCGGCATTGCCCGGCAGCCAGACACCGCCGCCTGACCTGGCGGTAGAGCCGCCGAAGTGCTCGGTCTTCTCAACTACCAGCACCCGCAGGCCGCTGCGCGCCGCGGTCAGCGCCGCGGTCATCCCGGCCGCCCCGCTGCCAACGACCACCAGGTCGAGATCCTGCTGATCCCCGGCCATCGGCCCTCCGCTGCGCTCATCGCTGGCTATCCGGACCATGGTAGAACACGTTACAGTTTTGGCCAGTAAACGATCAGCAGCGGACGGAGCCAGATGGCCGGCACGTGGGACGTCGAAGCCGATGTGGTGATCGTCGGCTTCGGCGCCGCCGGCGCCTGCGCCGCGCTCGAGGCGCGGGCCGCTGGCGCCGGGGTGATCGTGCTCGACCGGTTCACCGGCGGCGGCGCCACCGAACTGTCCGGCGGCATCGTCTACGCGGGCGGCGGCACTGCCACCCAGGCCGAGGCTGGCGTCAAGGACACCGCCGGCGCGATGTTCAGCTACCTGAGCACCGAGGTCGGCGAGGCGGTATCGGCGCAGACGCTGCGCAGCTTCTGCGAGGGCAGCGCCGAGATGATCGGCTGGCTGGCCGGCCACGGCGTGCCGTTCCAGGGCAGCCTGTGCCCGGACAAGACCTCCTACCCGACCAACCGGCACTACCTGTACTACTCGGGCAGCGAGCTTGCCGCGCGCGACATCGCCGAGCCGGCCGCGCGCGGCCACCGCGCCGTCGGCCGCGGCACGTCGGGCAAGGTGCTGTTCGACCGGCTCGCCGCGGCCGTGCGCGGCTCAGGCGCCAGGGTGATCGGGCAGACCAGGGCCACCGAGCTTGTCACCGACGAAGCCGGCCGGGTCACCGGGGTGGCCTGCCTGACGATGACCAAGGCGCCGGCCTGGGCCAGGCTCGCGCACCGGGTGCTGCACCGGCTCGGCAAGAAGCCGTTCCTGTACGCGGGCGGCCTCGGCCGGCGGCTGGCCAGGCCGGTGGACCGGCTCGAGCGCCGCCACGCCAGGCCGCTGCGGGTCGGCGCAC
>JASHQL010000367.1 GCA_030039155.1 Streptosporangiaceae bacterium
CTGTGAGTCATCTCTGGGCCGGGCGTGCCTGATCGCGTTGCTGAGCAGTTCGCTGATCACCAGGACCGCATCACAGATGGCGCCGCGGTAGATGCCGGCCGCCAGAAGATCATCAGTGAGGTGCTGGCGAGCGACCGACACGCTCGCGGGTGTGGATGGCAGGAGCACTGCGCCCGACGCCCTCACCTCCCTGCGCAACCCGCCCCGATGCCGCGATGCCACGTGGAAGAACCGCTGCGACACCAGATGCCCAGCTAGGTGTTACCGGAAACCGTCGGCTTGCATCTTGCGCATCAGGTGTCTACCAGAGCCCCCCAGGCACCGCGACGTACTGCGCTCTGTACATATCTTGTAACGCTGAGTAGCTACTCGCGACCGTTCTCGGCAACTAGCCCGTCCGCCGCCAGGCCGCGGGCCAAACCGCGCAGCCCGGCCGACAGGCCAGCCCGCTCGTCGGCGGTCAGCCCGGCCAGGATCTTCGCCTGCCGCGTCTGCCAGGCCCGCAGCACCCGCGCCGCCACCTCGCTGCCTGACTCGGTCAGGTACAGCCGGACATAGCGCTGGTTCTCCTCGTCCCTGCCCCGCCTGATCCAGCCCTTCCGCTCCAGCCCGGCGGCCAGCCTGCTGACCGTGCTCTTCTCGAGTCCGAGCAGGCTGGCAAGCTCGCCCTGGGCGATGCCGTGCGCGGCGACAAGCTCGAGCAGCGCCCTGGCTTCTGAGGAGGAAACGACCGGAGCCCCGGCGCCATCCGGCCGGTCAGGCTGATCTTGCTCGCGCGAAGATGCGCCGTTGCCCTGGCCGGCCGCGTCGCCGACGCTCATTGCCGGGCCAACTACCCGCAGCAACTGCGCGAGCAGTCTGGCTATCTCCGTATCATCGGGGGAATCAGGTGCCACACCGTCAGTTGTACCGCACAACTGATGTGGTGGTACAGTCCCACGCGTGACAGTTGCCCCGCACAACTCAGTGGATGGCTGGCTCGCACCCCGCATCCGCCGCTCGCGTCCTGTCCCCGCCTGCGGCACTCGCCTGTCCGGCAGGACGCCCGGCAGGCCGGCGACCGGGCAGGCAACAGGAGTGCGCGGATGAGCGACCCGAAGTCGCCACTCAAGGAGCGGATCGCGCGCCGAGCCGCCAGCGTGCTGCAGGTGGGCGACGGCAGGCTCAGCGCGCCGGGCGCGCTGCAGTCAGGCGACGTCAGGCTGCTCAGCTCGGACCCGAGAGATGCCTCGCTCGCCGAGCTGGCGCGCAAGTACGGCCTGCGGCCGAGCGCGCAGCGCCCCACGATGCCGGTGTACCTGTACCAGCTGTGGCGGCGGGTGCACTTCATGCTGGCGTTCGCCACCGCGCGCAACATCGCCATGTATACCGAGGCCAAGCTCGGCCAGCTCTGGCAGGTGCTGACGCCGCTGCTGAACGCCGGGGTGTACTGGCTGGTCTTCGGCGAGATCCTGCACATCAGCAAGGGCATACCGAACTACGTCGCGTTCCTGGTCACCGGCGTCTTCGTCTTCAACTTCACGCAGCGGGCGTTCATCTCCTGCTCCACGGTGATCACCGAGAGCCTGCCGCTGATCCGCGCGCTGCAGTTCCCGCGGGCCGCGCTGCCGCTTGCCTACGTGCTCATCGAGCTGCAGCAGATGCTGCTGTCGATGGTCGTGCTGGCGGTCATCGTGCTGGCCACTGGCGAGCCGCTGACCTGGTACTGGCTGCTGGCGATCCCCGCGCTGCTGCTGCAGACGATCTTCAATGTGGGGGTCGGGCTGTTCGTGGCCAGGCTCGGCTCCCAGGTCAACGACTTCAGCCAGCTGCTGCCGTTCCTGCTGCGCACCTGGATGTACATGTCGGGCGTGCTGTTCAACATCAGCACCATCCACACCCTGGGCTCCAAGGCCAAGGCGATCCTCGAGCTCAACCCCGCGGCGATCTACATCTGGCTGATGCGCAACGCGTTCCTTGAGACGCAGCGGGCCAGCGAGCCCGGCTTCAAGCCGTTCAACAAGGCCCTGTGCGGCACCTGGAACAACGTGGCATCCGGGCTGATCAAGAATCCGACGACCCATCAGCTTGAGCTCAGCGCCTACTGCCCGCGCAACAACCTGGTCAACCCGCATCACTTCTGGTACTACGGCGCGGCCTGGGCGGTCATCGCGCTGGTGGTCGGCTTCTGGTTCTTCTGGCGCGCTGAGACGAGGTACGGCCGTGGCTGACCCGCTGGTGGTTGTCGACGACCTGCACATCGTCTACCGGGTGTATGGCGCGGGCGGTGACCGCGGCACCGCGGCGACCGCGCTGCTGCGCATCCTCGGCCGCAAGACCCGCGGCTCCATCCG
Source organism: Streptosporangiaceae bacterium (assembly GCA_030039155.1). Classification (GTDB taxonomy): domain Bacteria; phylum Actinomycetota; class Actinomycetes; order Streptosporangiales; family Streptosporangiaceae; genus JOPF074. The sequence continues at coordinate 2,334 of JASHQL010000367.1, forward strand.
CGAGGTGCACGCGATCCGCGGCATCTCGTTCGTGGTGAACCGCGGCGACGCGGTCGGCGTGATCGGCAGGAACGGCTCGGGCAAGTCGACGCTGCTGCGCGCGATCGCCGGGCTGCTGCCGGCCGAGCAGGGCAACGTCTACACCCAGGGCGAGGCATCGCTGCTCGGCGTGAACGCAGCGCTGCTCGATGACCTGACCGGCGAGCGCAACGTGGTGCTCGGCTGCCTGGCCATGGGCATGACCAAGCAAGAGGTCAAGCAGAAGTACCAGAGCATCGTGGACTTCTCCGGTGTCGGCGACTTCATCGACCTGCCGATGAAGACCTACTCGACCGGCATGGGCTCCCGGCTGCGGTTCGCGATCGCGGCATCCAAGAGCCACGAGGTGCTGCTGATCGACGAGGCGCTGGCCACCGGCGATGCCGAGTTCCGGGTGAAGAGCCACCGCAGGATCGAGGAGCTCAGGCAGGACGCGGGCGTGGTCTTCCTGGTCGCGCACAACCTGGAAGAGGTCGAGTTGACCTGCAACCGGGTGGTCTGGATGGAGCGCGGCCAGGTGGTGAAGGAGGGCGATGACGTCATCGGCATCATCGACGAGTACATCGCCGCCTCCGGCGGCACGCCGGTGCAGCGCGACCCGGTCACCAAGAAACGGCTCGGCCTGACCAAGGTGACCGGATCGGTCACGTGACCGCCCAGATCTGGCCCTGCAGGCTGTAGCAGTCTTGCTGGGTCAGCCGGCCGGCCTGGCCGGCCGTCAGGCAGCGGCCTGAGTTCTCGTTGATCAGCTCCCCGTGCGGGCCGGGCAGCCAGCGCTGCGCGGCGGCAGCCGAGCAGGCTGCCAGCTTGATCGCGGCGCCGTCCAGCATGCTCCGGCCGGCCACCACCAGGCACTTGCCGTCGGACTGCAGCCTGCCGCTGCGGGAGACCAGCCAGTGCTGCGAGGCGGCCGGCCGGCAGCCGGCCAGGGTCACACGGGGGCCGGCCACTGCCAGGCACTGGCCCGCGAGCGCGGACAGCACCGGGCCGGCCGGCAGCTGCCAGGATTGGGCCGGCCCGCCGGTGCAGCGGCGCAGTGCGGCCGGGCTGCCGTCGCCCGCCGACGCCAGGCATCGCCCGGTCTTGACATTGCGGAGCTGGTCACCCGCCTGGTACGCCCAGCGCTGCGCGGCCGAGCCGGTACACGACGACAGCACCGCGGCGGCGCCGGCCGAGGCCAGGCAGCCGCCGTCGTGGCGCAGCAAGCCGGCCCCGGCCGGGTTGCCGTCGGTGACGTAGCTCCACCGAGACACCGCGCACGACCCGACAGCGGCCAGGAGCGGATGCGCCAGGCTCAGCCCGGTGGCCAGGCACCGACCGCCGCCGTCCAGCCGCATCGCGCCTTCGGCCGGGTGGCGATCTGTCAGCTTCGGCACCACCAGCAGGCTGAACGTCGCGGAGCCGGTCGCCCCGCCGGCCGACGCGGTCAGCGTGACCCGGTAGGCATGGCCGCGCACCGCGCGGTGCAGCCTGCCGGTCAGCAGGCCGGATCGGCTGATCCGCAGCCCGGCCGGCAGCCCGGTGGCGGCGAACGCAGGCTTGCCCGTGGTGGCCAGCGCGGTGACCGCCAGCCGGACCGGCGTCCCGCCACGGTAGACCCTGGCGCCAGGGTCGAGCACCGTCACGGTCGGCCCGGTGGGCCCGGCCAGCCCGTCCGGGCCGGCCGGCGAGCCGAGGCCGGTCGGGCCGTCGTACCCGGTAACCGCATGGCACAGGTAGCGGCGGTCGGCCTCGCAGCTGCCGTTGCTGCCCGAGATGCTGTCATTGAAGTCGCTGGCATGCAGGTACGGGTAGGAGGCCGGCATGGTGTGCGGCACCAGGCCGTGCCCGCCCGCCGCGATGTCCGCGAGCGCGTAACTGCCCGCGATGATCTGCGCGGACAGGCTGGTGCCGCCGACCGTTGCCCAGTCCGGCGCGCCGCCGAACTCCGAGTCCCGCACCGTGTCATAGATCGCCACGCCGCCTTGCCCTGGGTCGGGGTCGGCGTCAGCCGACACGTCGTTCTCGGTCCGGTTCAGGCAGCCGTCCGGCAGGCCCTGATAGCCAACCTGCCAGGACGGGGCAGGCTCGAGGCTGGAGCAGCCTGAGCCGGTTCCCGGCCAGGCTGCCTGCGGCCCGGTGCCGGTCAGCTCGGTGCCGCCGACCGAGGTCACGTATGGCGATGCCGCCGGATACTGGGTGCCGTAGCCGAAGTCGCCCGACGCCGCGGCAATCGCGACGCCTGGCCGGTAGAAGTCCTTGTCGAATGAGCTCTCGCCGGTGAACTCAGAACCGCTGCCCCAGCTGTCACCGACCACGTCGGCGTGCCTGACCGCATACCGCTCGGCGACCGCCAGGTCGGTAACCGAGTCGGACCTTGCCTCGATCAACAGGATGTGACAGTGCGGGCAGACCGCGGAGATGGTGTCCAGGTCGAGCGATTCCTCAAGCTCCCAGCTGCCGGTGGAGTCGGCGGCAGGCAGCGCGCTGCCGCCGGCCTGGTTGACGATGCGCAGGCAGCCGCTGGCCGTCGTGCAGCCGCCGAGCCCGTACTGGCTCCGGTACACGGCCAGGTCGCTGGCCGCGTGCGGGTCGTTGTACGCGTCCACGATCGCGACAGTCGGCGGCGTGGCCGGGGTGATCGCGGCGGCCGCGGCCAGGTCGTAGTCGGCCTGCAGCACCGACGGCCCGTACGCGCCAGCCGGCGGGCTGCTCGCCGGGGTGGTGCCGCGATCGTTGCCTGGCAGCAGCGCCATGCAGGTCATCTGACCGGGCCGGTCCGGCCGCGGGCAGGCCGTGCTGGCCCGGCTCGCGGCTGCCTGCAGCTGGGCGGCAGCGACGAAGCGGGCAGCCGCGGGCACCGGGGGGCCGGCCGCGGCGGCCGGAAGCTGCCCGGATAACGCGACGACGGCAGCCGCCAGCAACAGGCCAGTGCGCGCGGTACCAGCCGCCAGGCGCGAACGCATGAATCCCCCTCAGTCAGGCTGCAGAGACCTCAGCGCTGCATACTTTAGATAACCGGGCGTACCTGTGGCGTAACTTTGCGTGATACCGGCTACCCGCTGGCCGGCCGCGGGCGGGGCACGCCGTGGTGGTCGTCGCGGGCGTCAGCAGCGCGGCGCAACTGCAGCCGCATCACCGTGCCGCTGCCCTCGGCCCGGCCGTCGGCGGCGATCTCGCCGTCCTGCGCCCTGGCGAGCTGCCTGACGATGTACAGGCCGAGGCCGATGCCGCCGAACCTGCGGCGGTCGCCCGCCTCGCCCTGCACGAAGCGCTCGAAGACCCGCTCCCGATCGGCCTCAGGGATGCCGATGCCCTCGTCCTCGACCGTCACCTCGATCTTGTCGCCTGCCTGCCTGGCGCTGACCGTGATCTGGCCGCCTTGCGGCGAGTACTTGTAGGCGTTCTCCAGTAGCTGGCCGACCACGATGTCGGTGGCCATCGCGTCCCCGTATGCCTGCGGCAGGTCAGCCGGCACGTCGAGCACCAGCGTGTGCTGCTCGGACAGCGTGTTGAAGGCCGACACCGACCGCTGCAGCAGGCCGCCCAGGTCGAACGGCCCGTTGCTGACCGCGAGCTGGTCGGCGCCCGCGTGCGACCCGAGCAGCAGCTGTTCCACCAGCTTGGCCAGCGACCCCGCCCGCTCGGCGATGGTCTGCACCGCGGACCGCCGGTCGGCGTCTGGCAGCTTGTCCCAGCGGTTGGCCAGCGTGCTGGCGAAGCCCTGCACCACCGTGATCGGCGTGCGCAGCTCGTGGCTCGTGGTGGCCAGGAACAGGTCCTTGGCCTCCTCGAGCTGCTTGGCGGCGGTCACGTCACGGAAGTCGAGCACCTGCTCGTGCCGCTCGGTCAGGTCGGTGCACAGCAGGTCGATCCAGCGGCCGTTCGGCAGCCGGTAGTCCAGCCTGGCGCCGGGCGCAGGCAGCGGGAACGGCGGCGGCTGGCCGGTGGCCTGCTCTGGCGGCACGCCGGTCAGCTGGTGCGCCGCCGGGTTCCACTGCCTGACCAGGCCGCTGGCGTCGAGCACCGCGATGCCGTCCGCGCTCGCGTCGATGACCGCGCGCTCGTGCGCGCGCTGGGTGACGACCTCCTGGTAGGCGGTCGCGTTGGACAGCGCCACGCTGGCGTGCCCGGCCAGCAGCTCGAGCAGCTCGAGCTCGGTGTGCCCGACCTTCCGCCTGCTGTACAGCGCATACAGCGCGCCGTAAGGCCGGCCCGCCACGTGCGACAGACTGAGGGTGATGGTGTGCAGGCCAGGTAGCGCCGACCAGATCAGGTCGTCGAAGCCGGTGTCGCTGGTGGTCATCAGCACGCTCTTGCCGGTACGCATGAGCTGCCCGAGCGTGCTGCTTGTCAGGTCGGCGGTCCGGCCGCGCAGCTCGGCGGGCAGCCCGTCCAGGCTGACCAGCCTGAGCTTGTCGCCCTCGATCAGCACGAAACCGCCGGCGTCGGCCCTGGTCAGCTCGCGCAGGCTGGCCGAGATCCGGTCAAGCACCGCCTCGAGCTCGAGCTGGGCGGTCATGTCGGCGACCACATCGCCGAGCCTGCGCACCACCCTGGCGCGCTCGGCCATGTGATGCCGTGCCGCCTCGTCGTCGGCGACCTGATGGCAGACGCACACCCAGCCCACCAGCTCGCCGTCGGTTCCGGTCAGCGCGCTTGCGTCGACCCTGACGTCGAGCTGGCTGCCGTCCTTGCGAGTCCGCCTGGTCGCGAACGACACCTGGCCGCCGCTGGACACCCGCTCGAGCACCGCGTGGTGCTCGGCCATCAGCTCGTCCGGCACGAACGGCGGCTCCTTGCCTGCCACCTCGGCCGCCGTCCAGCCGAAAAGCCGTTCTGCCGCGGGGTTCCAGAGCGTCACCGTGCGGTCGGGAGCGATCGCGAAGATCGCGCTGGCGGCGCTCTGCAGCACCGCACTTGCCGCCTGCACGGCCTGGTTGGCTGGCCCGGCGGGCGCGGTCGGCGCTGTGCCGTTGTTCCGGCCACGCCTTGCCGACAGCTTCCAGCCCACCGGCTCATGGTGCCATCGACCCGCCGCCCCTGGTCAGCGAATCGCGCGAGGCGGGCGGCTACCTGATCAGCCAGGTTTGCGAGTCGCCGACGTACTGCGGGCTGCCGCAGGGTCCGGCGGAGGCCGCCGACGCGCTGCCGCCGATCGGGTTCTCCAGGCAGACGCCGTCGCTTGACAGCTGCCAGCCGTCGGTGTTCAGCGGGTAGCTCGGGCTCCAGTCCTGGTCGGCGTCGCCGGTGCAGGCCTGTACGGCCACCGCGCCGCCGGCCGTGCCGCCGGTGTCGGTCAGGCAGCCGCCGTCCGCCGTGATCGTGCCGTCCGGCTCGATCGTCCAGTGCTGGCTGGCTGCGCTGGTGCAGGGGGCAAGCGACACCGGGCTGCTGCCGCTGGCCGCCTGGTAGGCAAGGCAGCGGCCGGCCCGCCAGGAGATGAGCTGGCCCGCTGGCAGCGTCCACCGCTGGTTGCTGCCGAGCGTGCAGGTCGCGATCGCCAGCCCGGTTCCGGCGTGCGTGCTCGAGCCAGGATCGGTCAGGCACAGGCCGGACGCCTGGCCGACAAGCTGGCCGTCGCTTGCCACCTCCCAGCGGTCCGCGGCGCCGCCCTGGCAGGGCCCGACTTCGGCCGCGGTGCCGGCCGAGGTGCCGCCGGCGGCGGTGCCGAGGCAGTCACCGCCGAGCCGCAGCGTGTTGTCCTGCACCACGACCCAGCGCTGCCCGGTCTTGCCGTCACAGCGCCTGATCTCGGCCCGCCGGTACCCGTTCCTTGCCAGGCCGGCCTCGGCCAGGCAGAAGCCGCCAAGGTCCAGCCTGACCGGCCCGGCCGGCCCGGCATCCCTGGCCGCCCGCACGCGCCAGCTGAACGACACCGACGCGGTCGCGCCCAGCGAGTCGGTGACCGACACTTTCACGTGATACCGGCCGGCGGTTGCCGCCCAGCCGTAGATCAGGCCGCCGAAGATGCTCAGGTCCGGCGGCAGGCCGGTAGCCGAATAAGCCAGCGTCGCCGAGCCGTCAGAGTCGGCGGCCGGTACCCCGACGTTGACCAGATCGCCGACGGCGCCCGGCAGCTTGGCCGGCCGGCCCACGGTCAGCACGCCATGCACGAACCAGGCGAACGCCACGGTCACGCTGGTGCTTGAGTCGGCCACGGTGAGCTGGACGCTGCTGTCGCCGAACGCGGTCGGCGTGCCGGAGATCAGGCCGGTCTGGCCGTTCACGCTGAGCCCGGCCGGCAGCCCGGTGGCCGAATAGCTCAGCGTCTGGCCCGGTGCCGAGTCGCTCGCCTTGACCTGCAAGCTGACCTCGGCGCCCAGCGTCGAATAGGTGGTCGGGATCGGCTGAATCGTGATCACGTCCTGGGTGGTCCAGCCGAGGCTCACCGTGGCCTGCGCGCCGGTGCCGTCGGTCGCCGTGATCGTGACGTCGGCCTGGCCTGGCGTGCTTGGCGTTCCCGAGATCACGCCGGTTGCCGGATTCAGGCTCAGCCCGGCCGGCAGCCCGGTCGCCGAGTAGGTCAGCGTCTGGCCGGCGCCGGTGTCGGTCGCCTGCAGCTGCAGGCTGAGCGGCGTGCCAACCGCGCTGGTCAGCGGGCCAGGATTGACCAGCGTCACCAGGTTCCCGGCGATGCTGCCGAGCGCGAACGCCCCGGTACCGTCCGGCGTGCCCCAGCCGGTCGGCCCGTCGTAGCCGACCTGCGCGGTGCACAGGTAGGCCGTCGTGCAGGTACCGTCAGCACCGCTGGTCACGTCGTACAGGTCACCGGTGTGCAGGTACGGGTACTGCGCCGGATACGTGCCGGCGGCCGGCGGGCCGGCCAGCGCGTAGCTGGCGGCGATGATCGGGGTGGCCACGCTGGTCCCGCCGAGCACCTGCCAGCCGGCCGGCAGGCTGCCGTAGGGCTGCGAGTCGTAGACGGCCACGCCGGTGCTCGGGTCGGCGACGGCTGCCACGTCGTTGTCGGTCCGGTTCTGGCAGCCGGTGTCCGACTGCCAGCTTGGCTTGCCGTCCTCGGTGCAGCCCGCGCCGGTGCCCTCGCCGCCGCTTGCGTTGCCCCACGCGGTCTCCGTCCAGCCGCGGGCATTGCTCGCCGTGGTCAGCGTGGTGCCGCCGACCGAGGTGACGAACTGCGACGCAGCCGGGTAGATCACGCCATAGCTGTAGCCGTAGTCGCCAGCGGCAGCGGTGATCGCGACGCCAGGATGGTTGAACGAACTGCCGTAGCCGGCGTCGGTGTCCCCGCTGCCGCCCCAGCTGTTCGACACGAACTTCGCGTGCAGCGTGTCGACCGCGGTGTCCTCGGCTGCGGCCATGTCAGCGATCGAGTTGGCGGTCGCCTCGACCAGGTCGATCCGGCAATTCGGGCAGATCGCGGAGACCATGTCCAGGTCGAGCGACTCCTCTTCGGCCCAGTCGGTGTTCGCGCCGGGCAGCGGGCTGGTCGCGCCCTGCTGGTTGACCTGGGTGAAGCAGCCGCTGGCCGCGGTGCACGGCGGCAGGCCGTACTGGGCCCGGTACACGGCCAGGTCAGCCGCGGCGTCCGGGTCGTTGTAGGCGTCCACGATCGCGACCAGCTCGCCGCTGCCGTCCGCCGCCGAGTCTGCCGTCAGGTTGTAGGCGGACTGCAGGTCGGCCGGGCCGTAGCCGGCCGGCGGCGCGGTCGCGGGCTGCAGGCCGGGCTTGCGTGCCCTGGTGTCGGTGCGCACCAGCGCCATGCAGGACACCTCGCCGCTGCGGGTCGGCGGCGGGC
>JASHQL010000368.1 GCA_030039155.1 Streptosporangiaceae bacterium
GCCGCCGCCCGCAGCGCGGCGGATGGCGTCAGGCCCTCGCTGGCGAACAGCGCCTCGCACGACGCCAGGTGGACGGCCGCCCTGGCTGGATGACCAGCGGACACCATCGTGCGCAGGAACAGCTCCTGCGCGGCTTCGTCGAGCGGGTCGAGCGCCACCGCCCGCCCGGCCGTCTCGGTTGCCGCCTCGGCGTCTCCGGCGGCGAGCTGCCGAAGCGCCGCCTGCCTGAGCTCCTCCATGGACCTGGCTGCACACCGGCCCCTGGCAAGCATCAGCCACATCTCGAATGCCGGGCAGCCGCGCGGCTCGGCACCTGCCAGCAGTTCCCCGCCGATGTCTTCGGGCGGCAGGACCCCTTCCCACAGCGCCCAGACGTCGAGCCACAGCGACTCCGCCCGCACGCTCACCGGGTCGCCCCGCAGCAGTTGCGGGTCGCCCAGGCAGCGGCGGATGTCGGCCAGGCACCAGCGCAGCGCGCCGAGCGGGTCGTCCGCCTCGGCGAACAGCTCGCCGGCCAGCTCGAGCCTGGTCAGCGGCCGATCGGCCAGTGCCACCCTGGCCAGTGCCGCCCACGACTTCTGGCCGCGTGGCACTGGGCGCGGCTGCCCGGTCACCCCTTCGATCCGCGGCGGACCGAGCAGCCGCACCCGCGCCGTCATCGCCCGCTTCGCGGCTCAGCCTGATCCGGCCGCGGCCGGCTGGCGCTGCAAGGCGTGCACGTCAGCGGTGGTGAGGCCGTTCCCGCCGATCCCCCAGTCGCCACTGAGGACCTCCTCCACCACGACCCAGGTGACCGGCCGGAGGCTCTCGCCCTCGATCTCCACCATCGTCTCGGTGAGCTTGCCGATCATCTCCCGCTTCTGCTCTGGAGTGAACACTCCCTCAATCAGTTTGACGGTAACCAGCGGCATCTGCGTGCTCCCTTCTTCGGTATCTCCTGGCGACAGCTTCTGCGGGCCCCGTGTGATGCGCCGTGTGAGATTCCGGAATGCGCATTCCGGTTCTGCTAGACTGCGGTAGCGGAATCGTCATTCCGCTTACGGAGGTTCAGGTGGCAGCCAGCAAGCGCGGGCACCCGTCCGTCACGTTCGCGGTCCTGGCGATGGGAGTCAGCGCGTTCGCGCTGCTGCAGTCGCTGGTCATCCCGGTGCTCACCACCATCCAGCACAACCTGCACACCAGCCAGAGCACCGTCACCTGGGTGCTGACCGGCTACCTGCTGTCAGCGTCGATCATGACGCCGATCCTCGGCAGGGTCGGCGACATGACCGGCAAGAAGCGGGTGTTCGTCGGCACGCTGCTGGCACTGGCGGTCGGCTCGCTGCTCGCCGCGCTCGCTCCGTCCATCGGAATCATGATCGTGGCCAGGGTCATCCAGGGCTTCGCCGGCGGCATGCTGCCGTCGGCGTTCGGGATCATCCGCGATGAGTTCCCGGCGGCGCGGGTGCCAGGGGCGGTCGGCATCATCGCCGCGCTCGCCGCGGTCGGCGCTGGCCTTGGCATCGTGCTGGCCGGGCCGATCGTGTCCGCGCTGAACTACCGCTGGCTGTTCTGGCTGCCGCTGATCGTGACCGTCATCACCGCGATCTGCGCGATCGCGCTGGTGCCCGAGTCCGACGTCAGGGCGGCTGGCCGGATCAGCTGGCTGCCCGCGGTGTTGCTGTCCGGCTGGCTGGTCGCGCTGCTGCTGCCGCTCAGCGAAGCCTCGGACTGGGGCTGGCGATCCGGCAAGGTGCTCGGCCTGCTGGCGGCGGCCGTGGTCCTCGCCGCGGCCTGGGTGGTGGCCGAACTGCGAGCCGCCACGCCGCTGATCGACATGAAGATGATGCGGGCCCCCGCGGTGTGGACCAACAACCTGGTGGCGCTGCTGATCGGGGTCGGCATGTACGCCACGTTCGCGTTCCTGCCTGAGTTCGTGCAGACGCCCACGGCGGCCGGCTACGGGTTCGGCGCCAGCATCACCAAGTCCGGGCTGATGCTGCTGCCAGCCGCGGTCACCATGTTCATCGTCGGGATCTTCGCCGGCCGGCTCGCGGCCAGGCTGGGCGGCAAGACGCTGGTGGTGGCCGGCTGCCTGATCGGCTGCGGCGCCATGTCCATCCTGGCCTTCGCGCACCAGCACATCTGGCAGATCTACCTGGCCAACTCGCTGATGGGGGTGGGCTTCGGCGCGGCCTTCTCGGCGATGTCGGCACTGATCGTCGCCGCCGTGCCGCCGTCGCAGACCGGCGTGGCCAGCGGCATGAACGCCAACATCAGGACGATCGGCGGCAGCATCGGCGCGGCGGCAATGGCCAGCATTGTCACCGCCAAGCTCGAGCCTTCCGGCCTGCCCGTGCAGTCCGGCTACACCACCGGGTTCGCGGTGATGGCAGGCGGCCTGCTGCTGGCCGCGGCGGCCGCGCTGCTGATGCCGTCGGCGCGGCGGCTGCGGCGGGCGGCCGGACAGGAAGATCACCCGGAACTGGCGGTGCTGGCCGGCGGCACGGTGCTTGGCGAAGAAAGCGGATAGGCGGTGACCGGCGCTGGCGGCTGACCGGCCTGGGCTGCAGGCGGCCGCGGTGCACCGCGGCCTGCGCCGTGATGCGCTCCGCAACCAGCAGCGGATCCTGGCCGCTGCCCGCGAGGTGTTCGGCGAATACGGCGCGGACGCCGCGATGGAGGAGATCGCCAGCCGGGCCGGCGTCGGCGTCGGCACCGTGTACCGGCGGTTCGCCAGCAAGGACGCGCTGATCGACGAGCTGCTGAGGCTGGCGCTGAGCGACCTGCTCGCGGACGCCGACCTGGCGCTGGCCAGGACCGACGGTTTCGGCCTGCACGAACTGCTTGGCGCGTTCGGCCGCTCGTTCGGTGAGCACGCGCGGTACGCCAACCTGCTGCTGCAGCGGCAGCCCGACGCCGCTGCCGAGCTGGCCATCAGGGCTGCCATCACCGAGCTCACCAGGCGGGCCGTGGCGGCAGGCACGGTCAGCCAGGACATCACGGTCGCCGACGTCACCGCGCTTGCCTCGGCACTGCGCGGTCTCATTCATGGCGGCGGCGAGGTCACCGCGAGGACCTGGCAGCGGTTCCTTGACCTGCACCTGGCCGGGATGGGCTCGCCGCCGGCCCGCCGCTAGTGCCGCTGCGGCCGGCCTCACAGCCTGGCATGGTGTTTCGTCGGACTGGTATGGGCAACAGCAACTGCGGGAGCCGGGCATGACGAGCGGATCTGAGCCGGGCGGCAGCAGGCCAGCAAGCCGGGGCGCGGCCGGCGAGCGGCGTCAGCTGATCAATGTCGCGTACCGGCTGCTCGGCTCGCTCGCGGAGGCCGAGGACGCGGTCCAGGAGGCCTACGCCAGGTGGTACGCCATGACGCCGTCGCAGCAGCAGGCAATCGCCTCGCCCGGCGCCTGGCTGAGCACGGTCACCAGCCGGATCTGTTTCGACCTGCTCGGCTCGGCCAGGGCACGCCGGGAACGCTACGTCGGCGAGTGGATCCCTGAGCCGCTGCCCGACGCCGCGGAATGGCGGTCGGTCAGGGCGGGCGGCGGCACCGCCGACCCGGCCGACCGGGTCACCCTGGACGAGTCGGTCAGCATGGCCTTCCTGGTCGTGCTGGAGTCGCTGACGCCGGCCCAGCGGGTCGCGCTCATCCTGCACGATGTGTTCGGCTACCAGTTCACCGAGGTCGCCGAGATCACCGGCCGCACCCCGGCCGCGTGCCGCCAGCTGGCCACCTCGGCCCGCCGCCGGCTGCACGATGCGCGGGCTCCGCGGCCGCCGGCGGCCAGGCAGGCCGCCATCGTCAGCGACTTCAGGCAGGCGTGGCAGGCCAACGACATCGCGGCCCTCGTCGGCCTGCTCGACCCTGACGCCGTCGCGGTCGGCGACGGCGGCGGCCTCGCCACCGCGCTGCCCTATCCGGTCCAGGGCGCCGAGCAGATCGCCGGTTTCTACGGCGAGCTGGCCGTGCCCGCTGGCCTGACCATCCTGGAACGCATCGTGAACGGCCAGCCTGGCCTCGTCGTCAAGCAAGACGGCGTGGTCACCACCGTGCTGGCGTTCGACATCAGGGGCGACAGGATCTTCCGCATCTGGGCCGTGCGCAACCCGGAGAAGCTCAGGCCCTGGACCACCGGCTGACCCGCGCCGCCGTCGCTGCCGCGCAGACGTGCGCTCGCTGGAACGTTCCCGCCTGGTTCTTCGTGCTTGGAGTGCGAACGCAGGGACACCGGAGGAGACCTGGGTGCCAGCAGACCGTGCCGCGGCAGACCGGAGCGCAGCCGAGCTCGAGCGCTTCCTTGCCGACCGCGCCGATCACCTGCTGCGCACCGCCGTGCTGCTGACCGGCAGCAGGGAGGCCGGCGAGGACCTGCTGCAGACTGCAGTCGAGCGGCTGCTCAGGCGGTGGCGGCGGTTCGACGGGAATCCAGAAGGCTACCTGCGCCGCACGTTGTGCAACCTGGCGACCGACGGCTACCGGCGGGCCGGCCGGTGGCGGCAGAAGGAACGGCTGCTGCGGCCGGGCCTGAGCCAGCCGCACGACGCGACCGATGAGGTGGACCTGCGTGACGCGCTGGTCCGGCTGCTGTGGCAGCTGCCGGTGCGGCAGCGCACCGTGCTGGTGCTGCGGTACTGGGAGCAGCTGACCGACGCCGAGACCGCGGCGGTCCTCGGCTGGCCGGAGGGCACGGTGAAGTCCGCGGGCTCGCGCGGGCTGCTGCGGCTGCGCGAGCTCGCCGACGACTGGACCGACGCGGCGGCGATGTGCGGCCGGGATGGAAACCGATCATGAAAGCCAACGTCGAGAAGCTGCTCCGCGAGGGCATGGACCGAATCACCGGCGACCTGCGGGCGCCCGCCGGACTCGTGCACCAGGCCGCCAGGCGGCGGCGGCGCAGGCTTGCGGTGCAGTCCGCGGCCGGGCTCACCGCGGCGCTGGCGGCCAGCGCCGCGGTGCTGGTGGCCGTGCTGGCGCCAGGCGGCGGCACCGGCACCGCCGGAGTCGTGCTCGCCGCGCGGGTCGTGCAGCGAGTCGACAGCGCGCTCAGCGCGGCACAGCCTGGCGACATCGCGCAGGTCACGCTGACCACTCGCAGCATGGCTGCGTACACCGGCAAGATGACGACGACCAGTGCGCTTGAGTGGTCCTACCGGCACCAGTGGCGCTCGCAGACGAGTTCGGCGTACGGGAAACCGGTCTACGACGAAGGCTCAGACGCCGCATCCGTCTACACCCTGGTCAACTACCAGGCGCACGTCTGGGCCAGGCGGCGCGGAATCGGCCGCCCGACCGTGCTGATCGAAGGTCCTGGCCGGCCTGCTCTGGCGATCATGCCAGGTCCGTTCGGGCCAGGGGGCGGACCGGTCTACGCGCTGCCAGGACTGTTCCATCCGGGCCTGCCCGGCATCGGATTCTCGGTGAACTCACCGCCCGAGACCGCGGCCAGGGACCTGCGCACCGCGATCTCCTGGGGCAGCCTCGTGGTGGCCGGCCGGCAGCGCGTCAACGGGATCGACGCCATCAAGCTGACCAGCCGCGCGCACCGCCCGGTCACCGAGACGGTCTGGGTCAGTCC
>JASHQL010000369.1 GCA_030039155.1 Streptosporangiaceae bacterium
GCCGGTGCTGTCCCAGCAGGAGCTGCAGGCGCTGCTGCTGTGGTTCCAGGGCATGTCGAAGGCCTCGGTCGGGAAGCGCATGTCGATCAGCGAGAACACGGTCAGGCAGTACATCAGCCGGGCGCGCGCCAAGTACGCCGCCACCGGCAGGACCGCGCCGAGCAAGGACGCGCTGCTGGCCCGCGCGATCGAGGACGGCGTGATCAAGCCCGGCGAGATCACGCCCTACAGCTCGTTCGCGCGGGCGGCTGACAGCCCAAGCCTGGGGGCCCAGAGCCGGTGAATGGCCCAGGACACCCAGGCGCCCCCCCAGGCTGAGCCGCACGTCCGTACCGGGCTTCGTCACCGGATCGCGGCTCGTCACATCGCGGGATACATAGCCAGCATTCCCGACAAAGGGCCGCCAGTCATGACGCCCGATCGGGTAACACGGCGCCGGCCAGGCGGCCTCGGCCTTGGCGCGCCTGCCGCTGCTACCAGTTCCAGCCCTGCAGGTACCTGTTGTCCCAGTTCGCGATGCCGGCCGGGTCATCTGCGGTGCCGGCGCCGGTGAGCGCCTGCGGGTGGCCGTTGCTGACCGCATCGCTGCGTTCGACGTTGATGAATGCTGCGGTTGCATGCGAGCTGCGGGCGTCCACCCACAGGGATTCGGTGAGGGCGCAGTCCTCGAGCCCGACCTGCGCCGGATCGCCTGGCCGGGACGCTGCGCAGCCGGGAACGGCTGCGCTGGCGATGATGACGATCGGATCGCCCAGATAGCTGGAGTCCCAGGACGTGCGGGAGAACGGGCAGTTCGCGGTGACCGAACCGCCGCAGTCACTGACCTGATAGATCCGCCACTCCGCACCGGCCTGGTCGCCCGGGCCGGCGTCGAGCTTGATCGGGGTTCCGCGCTGCTGAGCGTCCCCGGCGTCGGTGAGGCAAAGCGCGTTCGCTCCGGCGTCGCAGACCTGCTGCCAGCTGCCGGTGAACTCCGGCGTCAGGAACGCGACGTCGGGGCGGTAGTAGGTGGTGACGATGCGCCGCCAGCCGTAGCCGTCGTTCGAGCAGGCGACTGTGCCCCACTGGCTCATCAGCTGTCCTGATGCGGTGGATCCGTCATACTGGCCGCACGCGTCGGACCGGAAGCCGCTGTTGTAGCTCGCCTCGAACACCTCAGAACGCTGCTGCGCGATCCAGTTCCAGGTGTTCTCCACCTGGTCAGTCGTCGACGATGTCGCGGTGCCAGGGACGAAGCACTGGTAGTCGACGTCGCAGGTTCCGTTCGCGTACCTGCCGCCCTGGGCGTCGTAGCATGTGCCCTTCAGCGAGCCACCGCGCCAGTTGTTGATCCAGTACCAGCCGTAGGTCTTCACCGCGACGGCGCCCGCCTCGAGGGCGGCGGCCGGCCAGCTGGCTATCCACTCGTTCGGCAGCACGTTCTCGACGTAGTACTCGAAGTCGTACGTCTGGACGGTGCCCGTGCTGACGTTGTCGACCCGGATCGTGACCGGTGGCCGGTAGCTCGAGGAGTAGCCGGTGCAGCCGCCGCGTGCGGAGACCTTCCTGTCGGCCGCACCTCCGCTGCCGCTGCCTGAGGCTGGGCTCAGGCGGCCAGTGACCGAGGGATCGCGCGGATAGGCGCGCGTTCGCGGTCCGCTCCCGAGCTCGACGGTGAGGATCGGATAGTTGCCGTGCGCCAGGTTGACCGGCACGCCGGTTTCGCGCCAGCCGCCGAACCCGGCTGCCCTGACCGACACCGTCGCGGTCGCATTGCCGGGCAAGCCGGCTGGCCTGGCTAATGCGAACCGCCCTGACCGGTCCGTGCGCACCCGGACGGTCAGGCCGGGGGACAGGACCATGGACACCTGGGCGTTGGCGACCGGATGGAGGCCATCGGGTATGACGACGGTGGCACCAGCCGGGGTCGAGAGGATCCGTGCGTTGAGCACCTGGCCCGACACTGCCGTCGTCGGGTGATGAGCCGAGGCAGTGGTCGCCTGGGCGACCGGCGCGAGCCAGGCCGCAGGGAGCACGGCGGCCAGGATCACCAGCATGGCCAGCCGAAGGATGTGGCTGGTCCGCCATTGCTCAACCGGCTGTGGTGCAAATGTCACGGAGCGTCACCTCTCGGTTGACTGGCGGTGCCATCCCGGCAGCATCTGGGTGGGCGAGCGCGGCAGCGGCCGTTGCCCCACGGCACGCAAGCGGCCAGGTCAAGCGAGCCGGAACGAGCCCGTGACCTGGCATTTCACGCGGGGTGAGCGATGGGATTCGAACCCACGACATCCAGGACCACAACCTGGCGCTCTAACCAACTGAGCTACGCCCACCATGCTGCCGGGCCCGCTGGCTCCCGGCTCACCGCAGCATACCGGCCGGCGATCAGTGTGCAGAACCGCTTTCGCCTGGACTCGCGGCCGGCTGGCCCGCTGGCCCGGCCGCGCCGTTGCCGTCCGCCGTGTACCTGGCGGCGATCTGCCTGGCGGTCGCCGAGTCCGGGCCTGGCAGGCTCACGAAGATGGCCGCACGGTAGTACCGAAGCTCGCGGATGCTCTCCTTGATATCGGCGAGCGCCCGGTGGCCGCCGTGCTTCTCCGGGCTGGCGAAATAGACCCGCGGGTACCAGCGCCGCGCCAGTTCCTTAATGCTGGAAACGTCAACCATCCGGTAATGCAGGAACTGATCAAGCTCTGGCATGTCCCTGGCCAGGAACGACCGGTCGGTGGCGATCGAGTTCCCGCACAGCGGCACCTTGCGCGAATCTGGCACGTGCTGCCTGATGTAGCCGAGCACCTGATCCTGCGCCTCGGCCAGGGTGATGCCGGCCGGCAGCTCGGCCAGTAGGCCGGAGGCGGTGTGCATCTCCCTGACCACCTCGGGCATCGCCTCGAGGGCTTCCGCTGGCGGCTTGATGATCAGGTCAATCCCGTCGTCCACGGCGGTCAGCTCGCCGTCGGTGACGATGCAGGCAATCTCCACCAGCGCGTCCCTGGCCAGGTCAAGCCCGGTCATCTCGCAGTCGATCCAGACGAGCCGGTCAGTCATTGCACCAGCCTAGGGCAGCCACGGACCGGCCAGGCCGGTGATCTCACCGCGCCGCGCCGCGGGTGGTGCCGGCCAGCCGCCTGATGTGCTCGGGAACCTCGATCCCTTCGGTCAGCTTGGCGTCAGGCTCGGCCGCGCCGAAGGTGAGCGCCGCGGGCAGCACGCCGGCCCAGATGTCGGTCTGGTAGTCCTCGTCATCGTCCTTCGGCCCGCCCGACCTGCCCTTCACCGATGCCTCGGCCAGCGGCAAGGCGAGCACCGCGGTGGCGGCAAGCTCCTTGCGGGTCGGCAGCCTGGCGTAGGCCCACTGGCCGGGCGCGAGCTGCTCGGTCACCGCGTGCAGCGCGGCCAGCCGCTCGTCGTCGGCGGTGACCAGGCGCGCCTGGCCGAAGATCACCGCGCTGCGGTAGTTCATCGAGTGGTGGAACACCGCGCGGGCGCAGACCAGCCCGTCAAGCAGGGTGACCGTCACGCAGACCTGCTGGCCGTCGGCGCTGAGCAGCGACCGGTTGGCCGACGAGCCGTGCAGGTACAGGGTCTCGCCGATCCGGCCGTAGCCGGTGGGCAGCACGACCGGGCTGCCGTCGATGACGACGCCGAGGTGGCACACCAGGCCGGCGTCCAGGACCGCGTACAGGTCCGCGCGGT
The DNA here is from genome assembly GCA_030039155.1 of Streptosporangiaceae bacterium. Taxonomy (GTDB): domain Bacteria; phylum Actinomycetota; class Actinomycetes; order Streptosporangiales; family Streptosporangiaceae; genus JOPF074. Next base: position 3,676 of record JASHQL010000369.1, read on the forward strand.
CGGTGCTGCCGCGCTCGCGCAGCCGGTGCAGTTTCGTCCTGGTGGTCGAAGAAAGATCGCCGCTCATGCTGCTTACCGTATCTGTGGCCGGACTGTGCCAGGCAGCGCGGCAAACCGCAGGTGCCCCTGTGCGGCGCGGCGGCGATAAGGGATCATTGCGGCATCGAGCGGTGTATCCCTGGGGGCGACCCCCCGGACCCGCCGAAGTCCGG
>JASHQL010000370.1 GCA_030039155.1 Streptosporangiaceae bacterium
GAGCTGCTCGGGCTCTGGCTGATCGTGCGGTGCTGGCCGGACGCCGCGGGCTTGGCCGGCCCCGAGGTCAGCGCCGAGCGCAGCACCGTCGGCCCGGTGACCGCGCCGGCCACCACGACCACCGCGGCCGCGGCGGTCAGCAGCGCCTGGTTGCGCTTGCGCCGCCTGGCCCTGGCCCTGATGGCGGTGAAGGTGCCAGGCGGCGGCGGCAGCAGGTCGACCTCGCGGTCGAGCCAGCTGTCTATCTCGTCTCGCGGCTCATTCACGGGCTTCTCCAAGCGCCGCCTTCAGCCTGGCCCGCGCGTGAAACAGGTCAGCCTTGATCGTGCCCTCAGGGCGGCCCAGCATGACCGCGACCTCCTTGACCCCGAACCCCGCGTAGTAGTGCAGCAGGAAGGCGCTGCGCAGCCGGACCGGCAGGCCCTCGATCAGCGCGCGGACGTCGACGTCCTGCACCGGCTGGTAGGAAAGGTCGGTCGGCCCGGCGGCGGTGATCGTCCGGACCGCGTGCCGCTCCCTGCCGGACTTCCGCCAGTGGTCCCTGACCAGGTTGGTCGCGATCATGTACAGGTAGCTCTGCGGGTTGTCCAGGCCAGACCACCTGGCCAGCAGCCTGGTGAAAGCCTCAGAGGCGATCTCGTGCGCGGTCTCGTCGTCGTCGACCAGCCGCCTGACCCAGCCCGCCAGCCTTGGGTAGCACGCGTTGAACAGGTCCTCGGCCGCCTGCTGATCGGCCGTGCGGAGCCTGGCCACGGAGCTCCCTCGCCTGACAGCGGGCGTTGGTAGCGCCACGAGTGGAATCGGGATCGTCACAACGTCGGGCATGACCGCCTGGCAGCCCCCGTCGCTAACGCAAGGTCGCATTGTTTGTACCACATTCAGCTGCTTCCCAGTAGGCCGAAAGGAAGAGCCAGCGCGCTTCCCGATCTGCTGGTTACGACGCCGCTGACCGGCATCTGGTTGTGGCTGGCTCGCGGGTCCTGCCGGCCGGCCCGGTGCGTACACTGGAGGCAGGTAGTAGGACGTCCAACTATCTTGGGGAGCGCCATGGACCGGCAAGCCGACGACGGCAGGCAGCGGTGGCAGCGCCGGTACGACGCCTCCAGGCTCAGGGACGCCGATTTCAGCACGCTGTCCGGCATCGAGGTCGACCCGGTGTACGGCCCGCCGCCCGGCGCCGTCGTGCCGGACTTCGAGCGGATCGGCTGGCCGGGCGAGTACCCGTTCACCCGCGGCCTGTACCCAGCCGGCTACCGCGGCCGGACCTGGACGATCAGGCAGTTCTCCGGGTTCGGCAACGCGGTGCAGACCAACCAGCGGTACAAGATGCTGCTCGCGGCCGGCGGCGGCGGCCTGTCGGTGGCGTTCGACATGCCGACCCTGATGGGCCGCGACTCCGACGACCCGAGGTCGGCCGGCGAGGTCGGGCACTGCGGCGTGGCGATCGACTCCACCGCGGACATGGACACGCTGTTCTCCGGCATCCCGCTTGCCGACATCACCACCTCGATGACGATCAGCGGCCCCGCGGTGCCGATCTTCTGCATGTACCTGGCCGCGGCGAAGCGGCAGGGCGCCGACGTCGGCAAGCTGAACGGCACCCTGCAGACCGACATCTTCAAGGAGTACATCGCGCAGAAGGAATGGCTGTTCCCGCCGCAGCCGCACCTGCGCCTGATCGGCGACCTGATGGAGTACTGCGCCGAGCACATCCCCGACTACAAGCCGCTGTCGGTATCCGGCTACCACATCAGGGAGGCTGGCTCCACCGCCGCGCAGGAGCTGGCGTTCACGCTGGCCGACGGGTTCGGCTACGTGGAGCTCGGGCTGTCCCGCGGGCTGGACATCGAGGTATTCGCGCCTGGCCTGTCGTTCTTCTTCGACGCGCACATCGACTTCTTCGAGGAGATCGCGAAGTTCCGCGCGGCCCGGCGGATCTGGGCCAGGTGGCTGCGCGACAGCTACGGCGCGAAGACCGAGCGCGCGCAGTGGCTGCGGTTCCACACCCAGACCGCCGGCGTCTCGCTGACCGCGCAGCAGCCTGACAACAACGTGGTCAGGACCGCTATCGAGGCGCTTGCCGCGGTGCTCGGCGGCACCAACTCGCTGCACACCAACGCGCTTGACGAGGTGCTTGCGCTGCCCAGCGAGAAGGCAGCCGAGATCGCGCTGCGCACCCAGCAGGTGATCATGGAGGAGACCGGCGTGGTCAACGTGGCCGACCCGCTCGGCGGCTCCTGGTACCTGGAGGCGCTGACCGACCGGCTCGAGGCCGAGGCCGAGGAGATCTTCGCCAAGATCAGGCAGATGAGCCAGGACGGCTCGATGACCGGCGGCATCCTGCGCGGCATCGAGGAAGGCTGGTTCATGGCGGAGATCGCCGAGGCGTCCTTCGGCTACCAGCAGAAGCTGGAGAAGGGCGACAAGCGGGTGGTCGGCGTCAACTGCTACACCGACAGCGTGGAGAAGCCGGTCGAGATCCTGCGGGTCAGCCACGAAGTCGAGGTGCAGCAGGCGCGCGAGCTGTCGGTCAGGCGGGCGCGGCGCGACCAGGCGGCCGTTGACGCCGCGCTGGCCGCCATGATCGGAGCCGCCAGGTCCGGCCAGAACATGATTCCCGCGATGATCGAGGCGGCGAGCGCGGAGGCGACGCTCGGCGAGATCTGCGGCGCGCTCAGGACCGAGTGGGGCGGCTATTTCGAGGCCCCCGCGTTCTGACGCGCCGCCGGCCGGCCGCCGTTCCGGTGCCGTGCCGGCCGGTTGCCCCGATGCGGCAGGATGGAGTCATGCAACAGCCCCGGTCATTCTCCCTGCATGGCGCCGTTGACCTCGGCGCCAGGCAGGTGGCGGAGCAGCGCAGGCAGCAGGCGGCAACGGCTGCCGACGGCGCTGACGGCGCGCCGGACGGTCAGTCCGGCTGGATCATCGACGTCACCGACGAGACGTTCAACACCGAGGTGGTAGTCAGGTCCCGCTCGGTGCCGGTCGTGCTTGACCTGTGGGCCGACTGGTGCGAGCCGTGCAAGCAGCTCGGCCCGATCCTGGAGCGGCTGACCACCGAGGCGAACGGCAGCTGGGTGCTGGCCAGGGTCGACGTCGATGCCAACCCGCAGATCAGCGCGGCCCTGCAGGTGCAGAGCATCCCGATGGTGGTGGCCGTGATCGGCGGCCAGGTGGCCGACGGGTTCGCCGGGGCACAGCCGGAGCAGCTGGTGAAGGCGTGGCTGAGCCAGCTCGTCCAGGTGGCGGCGCAGCTCGGCCTGCGCCCTGGCGGCGAGCAGGCTGGCGGCCCTGGGACCGGCGCGGCGGACGGCGGAGAAGACGACCTGATGCCCGGCCAGCTGCCCGGTCATGAGCTGCCGGGCGACGAGGCGTTCGGCGAGGCGCAGGCCGCGATGGAACGCGGCGACCTGGACGCGGCCACCGCGGCGTTCGAGCAGGTGCTGGCGGTCAGCCCGGGCGACCAGGCGGCCACCATGGGGCTGCGCCAGGTCGAGCTGATCCGCCGGGTCAGCTCCTACGACCAGGCGACCGCGCGGCGGGACGCCGACGACCGGCCCGACGACGCGCAGGCGCAGGCCAGGGTCGCCGACATCGACCTGGCGATGGGCAAGATCGACGCGAGCTTCGGCAGGCTGCTCGACCTGATCGCGCGCACCGCCGGCGAGCAGCGCGACCAGGCCAGGGTGCACCTGCTGAGCCTGTTCGAGATCTTCCCGCCGAAGGACCCGAGGGTGACCAAGGCCAGGGCGCGGCTGTCCAGCCTGCTGTTCTAGCCGGGTCCTGCGCCAGCCGGGTCCTGCGCCAGCCGGGTCCTGCGCTAGCCGGCTCCGGCCAGCTCTTCGAGCGCCGGCAGCGCCCTGGCCAGCGCCTGCTGCTCCGCCACGGGCAGCCCGAGCACGATCTCGGTCAGCAGGCTGGTGGTCTCCTGCCTGATCCGGTCGAGCACCTCGCGGCCGGGCGGCGTGACCACGACCATCGAAGCGCGGGCGTCGCCGGGCACCGGCCGCCGCTGCACGTACTGCCGCTCCTCGAGCACGCTGACCAGCCGGGTCAGGGTAGACGGCGCGATCCGCTCGGACGCGGCAAGATCGCCGAGCCGGACCGGCCCGGTCTTCGCCACCGTGGCGAGCGTGGACAGCTGGCTTGGCGTCAGGCCAGCCAGCTCGTGCTTGCGCAGCCGCCGCGACATGCGCAGGATCGCCACCCGCAGCCTGGCCACGTCGACCTCGGGCTGAGCGGCCGGGCCGTGCCCGGCCGCGGTGGCTGCCTGCGTACCTGAAGACACACTTGCAGGGTACGTGGCCTGCGCCGGTCAGCGGGACGTGACACGGCTGCTGCGTCAGCGCGCCGGCGTGACCGAACCGCGGCCGGGCTGCCAGCGGGCGTTCAGGTTCGCAGAGCATGATGGAACCATGCACGAGCAGAGCCTCAACGGCCGGCTGCTGGCAGCGACGCCGATGCTCGGTGATCCCAACTTCCGCCGTACGGTCATCCTCGTGGTGGAGGACGACCCGGACGAGGGGACGCTCGGCGTGGTGCTGAACCGGCCTACCGAGGTGCCGCTCGACCAGGTGCTCGAGCCGTGGACGCCGCTGGTCACCGGGCCGCCGGTGGTGTTCAGGGGCGGCCCGGTGTCGCCGAACAGCGCGCTGGCGCTGGCGCTCGCGCTCGGCGAGGACGAGCCGGTTGGCTGGCGCTCGCTTGACGGTTCGCCGCTGATGTCCAGGATTGGCCTGGTTGACCTCGGCGCACCGCCCGAGTTGCTGGCTGGCGGGATCAGCTCCATGCGGGTGTTCGCCGGCTACGCGGGCTGGGGGGCGGGCCAGCTGCGTGACGAGATCGACGAGGGCGCCTGGTACGTGCTCAGCGCCTCGCCGGGCGACGCGTTCTTCGCCGAGCCGGAGCGGCTCTGGCCTGCGGTGCTCCGCAGGCAGGGCGGCGACCTCGCGCTGGTCGCGACATTCCCCGACGATCCGGTGCTCAACTAGCCGGACCTCGCTCGGTAAGCTTGGTGCTCGTGAGCACAGAAGTTCAGCCTGGCGGCGCCGTCCGCCAGGACACCGAAATCCGGCCCGACCTGTCGTTTGGCGACGGGGACCACGAGCGTTTTGCGCACTATGTCGAAAAGGACAAGATCGTCGAAAGCGCTGTGATGGGCACGCCGGTGGTGGCGATCTGCGGCAAGGTCTGGGTGCCGAGCCGCGACCCGAAGAAGTTCCCGATCTGCCCCGACTGCCAGCGGCTCTACGACATGGTTCCCGAGGGGGACGACGAGTAGCGAGCCGGCCCGCTCAGTCGGCGACCGCCTCAGGCTGCTCGCTCGGCGGCCCCGCGCCGGACAGCGCGACGCCGGCCGCACGCAGCGCGTCAAGCGCGGCGGCAGTGCTGGCCGCTGCCACTCCGGCGGTCAGGTCGAGCAGCACCGTGGTGCTGAACCCGGCGGCCGCGGCATCAGCGGCGGTGGCCCGCACGCAGTAGTCGGTCGCGAGCCCGGCCACGTCGACGTCGGTCACATGCCGCGCGCACAGCCAGCTCAGCAGCGTCTCGCCGTCGGCGCTGTTGCCCTCGAAGCCGCTGTAGGCCGCCGCGTGCTCGCCCTTGCGGAAGACCTCGTCGATCCGGCCGGCCGCCAGCTCCCTGTGGAACTCGGCGCCCGCGGTTCCGGCCACGCAATGCGGCGGCCAGCTCACCGAATAGTCGGGCGAGGCGGCGAAGTGCCCGCCAGGGTCGACGTGGTAATCCTGGGTCGCCGCCACGCAGGCATAGCGCGGGCCGGCCGGTCCGGCCAGGTACGCGCTGATCGCCCTGGCCACCGCGGCGCCGCCGGTCACCGGCAGCGAGCCGCCCTCGCAGAAGTCGTTCTGCACGTCCACGATCAGCAGCGCCCGCATAGCCCGGAGCCTAGCGCTAGGCCACCGCGGCCGGCGTTCCCGCGGTAATCCGCACCAGCTCGGCAAACGAGGTGGGGAACACCGTGTGCACGTGCCCGCCTGCCGCCCAGATGACCTGGTAGTCCGCCAGCGCTGTGTCGACCAGCGTGCGCACCGGCTGCGGGTGCCCGACCGGCGCGACGCCGCCGATCCGCTGGCCGGTGCTGGCGTAGACGAAGTCAGGATCGGCCCGGCGCAGCGCGCCGACGCCGAGCTCGGCGGCGGCCTTGGCGGTGTCCACCCGGTGCGCGCCGCTGGTCAGGATCAGCACCGGCTCACCGTCGGCGTTGAAGATCAGGCTGTTGGCGATCGCGCCGACCGCGCAGCCAAGCTGCGCGGCCGCCGACGCGGCGGTCGGCGCGGGCTCGGGCAGCTCGCGCAGCCGGCCGGCCACGCCGTGCTCGCGCAGCACGCTCGCGACGTGCTCGGCAGCTGGGTGCATGCACGCAGGCTAATCGTTGTCCGGCACGAAGACCGTCGGGATGGCCGGGTAACCGCGGGACAGCTGCCTGGCGTGCGCCGGCAGCTCGGCCACCGCGGCCCGATGCCGGTCCCGCACCGCCTCGGCCGGCTCGGCACCGACCACCTCGCCGTGGCTGACCAGCTGGCGGAGCAGCGGCCTGCCGCCGTCGGCCGGGTCCGGCGGCCGGTCGATGACCAGCTCGCGCACCGCGGTCCCGGCAGCGTCAAGCTGGCGCACCGCCCACTTGCGGCCGCCGCGCGATGGCTTGCCGACCGACCGCTTGGCCACCGGCTGCAGCTCGCCGCTGGTGCCGAGGGCGCGCGCGACCAGCTTGTAGACAAGCGCCGCGGTCGGCGCGCCGGAGCCGGTGACCAGCGAGGTGCCGACGCCGTACCCGTCGACCGGCGCCGCGGCCAGCGCCGCGATCGAGAACTCGTCCAGGTCGCCGGTCAGCACGATCCTGGTGTGCTCCGCGCCGAGCCTGTCGAGCTGCGCCCGCACCTGGCTGGCCAGCACCGCAAGGTCGCCGCTGTCGATCCGCACCGCGCCGAGCTCGGGCCCGGCCAGCTGCACGGCGAGCTGCACCGCGGCCGCCACCTGGTAGGTGTCGACCAGCAGCGTGGTGCCGTTGCCGAGCGCGGCGAGCTGCGCCTGGAACGCCTGCCGCTCGTCGTCGTGCAGCAACGTGAACGCGTGCGCGCTGGTGCCGCTGGTCGGGATCCCGTGCTGGTAGCCGGCCTGCAGGTTGGAGGTGGTGGCGAAGCCGGCCAGGTAGGCGGCCCGCGCGCTGGCCACCGCGGCCCGCTCGTGCGTGCGGCGCGAGCCCATCTCGATCAGCGGCCGCCCGGCGGCCGCGGTCACCATCCTGGACGCGGCCGAGGCGATCGCGCTGTCGTGGTTCAGCACCGACAGCGCCAGCGTCTCCAGGATCACCGCCTCGGCGAACGTGCCGTGCACCACCAGGATCGGCGAGCCGGGGAAGTAGCAGTCGCCCTCGGCGTAGCCCCACACGTCGCCGCCGAACCGGTAGCCGGCCAGGAACTCGAGGGTGCGCCCGTCCGCTATCCCGGCCCGGTCGAGGAACGCGAGCTGGTCCTGGCCGAACCTGAACCGGCCGAGCGCGTCCAGGAACCGCCCGGTGCCGGCCACCACCCCGTACCTGCGCCCGTTCGGCAGCTGCCTGGCGAACACCTCGAACACCGCCGGACGGTGCGCGGCGCCGCTGCGCAGCGCAGCCCGCAGCATGGTCAGTTCGTAGTGATCGGTGAGCAGCGCCGTACTGTCCATCCAGGCAGCCTAGAGACCGCGCACTCCGGCCATCACGTGGGGAAGTCTGCTGTAGCCAGGGCAACAGCAAACTTCCCCAGGTGGCTCGCCAAGATCAGCTCAGGGCGGAATGAACCGTACGAAAGCGGGTAACTGCCACGGCGACCAGGCTGACAAGGGCGCGGGCAAAGCCGGTTGCGCCCGGTGGGAGACTGTGCGGTGGAGTGGCAGACTCGGTTCGTGGGGAGGTGACATCGGGTGAGCACTGCGCCTGTTGAAGTCCAGCAGCCCGACCTCGGGCAGCAGACGAAGGTGGATCAGCCCTGGGTCACCATTGTCTGGAACGACCCGGTCAACCTGATGGACTACGTGACCTATGTGTTCCAGCGGGTGTTCGGCTATGCCAAGCCCAAGGCGCGCAAGCTCATGCTTGACGTGCACCACAAGGGCAAGGCAGTGGTCTCCTCCGGCGCCAGGGAGGCCATGGAGCGCGACGCCCAGACGCTGCACGGGTACGGTCTGTGGGCCACGGTGAGCCACGACACGTGACTCCAGACTGGCAGGACCTGGACTTCGGGCCTGGCGATGACGAGGAAGCAGCCGAGTTCTGGCCGACGATGGGCGGAGCCGAGGCGGTCTTCCCGCGCGTGCAGGCCGTCATCATCAGGAGCCTGCTGAGCCAGCTCGCCGAGCGGATCGGCGCCGACGACGACGAGCCGGCCGGCCAGGCCGATGCGCTCGAGGCAGAACTCGGGCTGAGCGGCAGCGCCGAGCCGCCCGACGACCCGGTGCTGGCCAGGCTGCTGCCTGACGCCTACTCAGACGACCCGCAGGCCTCAGCCGAGTTCCGCAGGTACACCGAGCAGAGCCTGCGATCGGGCAAGATCGCCGCGGCGCAGGGCGTGCTGGCCACGCTGCCGGCCGGCGGCGGCAAGGTGACGCTGAACGACGAGCAGTGCCAGGACTGGCTGCGCGCGCTGAACGACCTGCGGCTCGCGCTCGGCGTGATCCTCGACATCACCGAGGACGACCAGCAAGCCGACGACCTGCCGGCGGACGACCCGCGGTCGGTCTACATGGCCGTCTACCACCAGCTCTCCTACCTGCAGCAGAGCCTCGTCCAGGCGCTCGAGTAACCGGAGCGGACGGCCAGATGCTGACGATCAGCGCCCGGCTGCGCGACCGGATCATCGCGCATGCCAGGGCGGACCACCCTGACGAGGCCTGCGGGGTGATCGCCGGTCCGGCCGGCAGCGACCGCCCTGAGCGGTTCATTCAGATGCTGAATGCGGAGCGTTCGCCCACCTTCTACCGGTTTGACTCGATGGAGCAGTTGCGGGTCTGGCGGGAGATGGACGACCGCGACGAGGAGCCGGTGGTCATCTACCACTCGCACACCGCGACCGAGGCCTACCCGTCACGGACCGATATCTCCTACGCGAGCGAGCCGGCCGCGCACTACGTGCTGGTCTCGACCCGCGATCCTGACCTCGCCGAGTTCCGCTCGTTCCGGATCAGGGACGGCGTGGTCGCCGAGGAGGACGTGCTCATCGCGCCGGAATGATCCGCCCGTCCAGCCGGTTGCTACCGGCTGGACGGCCGCTGGCTGGCGGCCGCAGCCACCCCAGACATGGAGCGATCCGATGGCCATCGAGGTCCGAATCCCGACGATCCTGCGCAGCTACACCGGCGGCGCCAAGTCGGTCGAAGGATCAGGCGCGACCCTTGGTGACCTGTTCGCCGACCTGGAAGCCCGGCATGAGGGGCTGCGTGACCGGCTGGTCGACGACGCGGGGCTGCGCCGGTTCGTCAACGTGTACCTCAACGATGAGGACGTGCGCTTCATCGGCGGGCTGCAGACCAGGCTGACCGACGGCGATACGGTCACGGTGCTGCCGGCCGTGGCCGGCGGGCGCAGCTAGCCGCGCGCCGCAGCCGATGCGGTTCGACTCGCTGCTCGACACCGTCGGCGGCACCCCGCTGGTCGGCCTGCCGCGGTTGTCGCCAGGGCCGCAGGTCAGGCTCTGGGCCAAGCTCGAGGACAAGAACCCAACCGGGTCGGTGAAGGACAGGGCCGCGTTCGCCATGGTGGC
>JASHQL010000371.1 GCA_030039155.1 Streptosporangiaceae bacterium
GTCTCCCCTTGCAGACTCTGACGAAGGTGAGGCAGCTGGTGCGGAAGGACGTCGCCGGTCTGGCGTCGGTCATGGTCATGGGCCTGTTCGTGGTTGCCGGATGCGGCGGCAGTGGCGCAGGCGGCAAGTCGGCGTCCGGGGCCCCGCCCGGCGGCGACCCGGTGCCATCGTCGTCCACGACCGCGGCCGCGCCGAGCTCGGCGCAGTCCGGCGCGACGGTCAGGTTCGACTGCGCGCCGCTGCGCCGGCTGAACGCGGTGACCGGCCTGCGGTTCACGATTGACCATCCGGAGAAGGATGCCTGCGTCTACGACGTCGTGACCAACGGCGGCTCGGTCGGGCTGGTGGCAGGCTGGCCGGTGGATCCCGGTCCTGACGCCAACACCGTCGCCTATCAGCGCTTGAATCTGCAGGCCACCGGCCTGTTCAAGATCCGCGACGCCGCGGCGTTCTTCGGCAGCGGGGCATTCTGGTCGGTCGGCAGCAGCACGTGCGCGGTGTACGGGCCGTCCGGCGGCACCGTGTACGATGTCCAGCTCTCGGTCAACCAGCCGGCCAGCCTCGGCGGGCACAGCGCCTGCGCCGAGGTGTCGGCAGCGGCGCACCTGCTGTTGCGGCGCTGACGCGCTGCCCGTCAGCTGATCGCGCCCGCCGGGAGCAGGGCGTGGATGCCCCAGGACTCGTTCGCGACCTGGGTGACCCGCAGGTCGAGCACCGCGCTGGCCAGCGCGAGCGCGATTGCCTTGCCGATGCCGTAGCTGGCCTGCAGCCAGCTCAGCATGGCGTCGAGCGCATCGCCCGTGGCCACGTTCAGATCAGGGCTGAAGCCGAAGGTGATCTTGCCCGCCGGAGTCTCGGCGTGCACGCCAGGCACCGGCCGGCCGGTGACCAGGTCGAGCTGCAGTTCGCTGGTCATGCCGCATTCGATCGCGGTGCCCGCGACCTCGCCGTCGCCCTGGGCAGCGTGACCGTCGCCAACGCTCAGCAGCGCACCCGGCACGGTAACCGGCAGGTAGAGGACCGATCCGGCGACGAGCTCCTTGCAGTCGATGTTGCCGCCGCCGACGGCCCTTGGCGGGATCGTGGAGTGCTCGCCAGGCTCGTCCCAGGCGACGCCCGTGATGCCGAGAAACGGTGCGGTCCGCACCGTGTACCCGCGGTCGCTGACCGCTATTCCGGCGTCCGCGTCGATCTGCCAGAACAGCCGGCCAGCCGGCTGCTCGTGCAGGCCGAGCCGCCTGGTCAGCGGGTTGTCGCGGCCGCCGGCGGTGGTGTGGCCAGAGGGGTCAGGCCGCAGCGAGATGAACCGCACCGCGAGCACCTGTCCCGGCCGGGCACCGCGCACCGCGATCGGCCCGGTCAGGCAGTGCCCGCGCCACGTGCTGCGCACCGTCGGCACCCGCTCGGTGGGGAAGGTCTGCGGCTGCAGATGCCCGCCCGCGTCCAGTGAGCGCAGCGCGATCGTGTCACCGGGGTCGACGGTCAGCACCGGCGCCAGGTCACGGGAGAACACGTCCGATGTCGTCGACAGCGAAGGCTCCAGGTGGTGGCGGGTCATAGGTCGATCCTCTCCCGCGGTGTCAGGGCCGGCAACGCGAGCCGACGGCCGGGCCAGGCGGCCGGAGTCTGCCGGGGATTGCGCGACCGGTCACCGGTCCGTATGCTGCCAGATATGCAACTAGGTTGCGTATCTGTGCGCGTGTTCGGGTCAGCCGTGGCGGCACTGCTGCTGGCCGGCGCGGTGACCGGCTGCGGCAATCAGGGAGCCGCCGCGCCTCCTGCCACCGGCAGCACCAGGCCGGCGGCCGCGGGCGGCACGCTGCCGCCGGCCTCGGGGACGTCAGGCTGCGGGCAGCACGAGGCCAGCGGGTCGGTGCGCGACACGGTCACCGTCAGCGGCCACCAGCGCACGGTGATCGTGCACGTTCCGGCCGGCTACACCGGGTCGCGCAAGGTTGCCCTGGTGCTCAACCTGCACGGCAGCGGGAGCACTGCCCGCGCGCAGGAGCTGTTCAGCGGCATGGACGCCACCGCCGACGCGGACGGGTTCATCGTCGCCTATCCGCAGGCGCTGATCCCGGACGGCAGCGGCTACAACTGGAACATCCCCGGCGAGCCGATGGTCAATGGCCAGCTGCCCCCGGCGAGCGCGCCGAGCGACGTGACCTTCCTGACCACGCTCGTGCACGACCTGGCCGGCCGGTACTGCATCAACCTCAGCAGGGTGTTCGCGACCGGAGTCTCCGGCGGCGGCCGGATGGCCAGCCAGCTCGCCTGCGACGCCAGCGGCGTCTTCGCCGCGGTCGCCCCGGTCGCCGGCCTGCGCTACCCCAGCCCGTGCCCGGCCGCCCGCTCGGTGCCGGTGATCGCCTTCCACGGGACCAAGGACCCGATCGACCCGTTCGGCGGGCACGGCGCGGCCTACTGGACGTATTCGGTGCCGGCGGCCGCGCGGTTCTGGGCCGGTCACGACCACTGCTCGCTGAGCCCGCAGCGGGCCTCCGGCCACGGCTACCGGCTGACCCGGTACACCGGCTGCTCCGGCGGTTCCATGGTCGAGCTCTACGCGATCATCGGTGAGGGCCACGAGTGGCCTGGCGGCCCGGTCATGCCCCCGGTCATCACCGACGAGCTCGGCCCGCAGAGCGACGCCGTGAACGCGAACGCGCTGATGTGGAAGTTCTTCTCTGCGCACCCGCTGCGCTAGCCGGCGGGTCAGTGCAGCGGTATGCGGTGCGGGAAGCGGTGCACCTCTTGCGGCCAGCCGACCGCGACCGCGATCCGGCCGGCCCAGTACCGTGCCTGCTCGTCGTCGGCGACATCGACGACCGCGAATCCGCCCAGGTGTTCCTTGGTCTCGGTGAACGGCCCGTCGGTGAACACCGGCGAGCCGCCGCCTGGGTCGACGCTGCACACGACGGTCGAGGCGTCCAGGCCGCCGTCGCTGAAGACGAAGACGCCGGCCGCCGTCATCTCCTCGATCAGCGCCCTGGCCCTGGTGGCCTTCTCGCGCAGTTCTTCCGGCGTGTGATCAGGCACCCACTCGTCGTTGAAAGCGATCAGGTACAGCGCCATCTGCGGCTCCTCTGGCTCACGGGCAGCCAGCACGGCTGCCGTTCACCTTCTCCACGAACGCGCTCGGGTCAATCGACACCCGGTCACGATTGTTCCCGCTGTCTGGAGGCGCGCGCGTCCGCGGCAAGGAGCCAGGGCTTCCTGCTGCCGCCCGCGACCGGTCAGCCGGCCCGCCCGATGATGCCTGCCATCTCCTCGGCGTCGAAGGCGCGCAGCGTGTTGCTGCGGATGTTGCCGGTCGAGCCGGCCCGCAGCATTGCGGCGACGCCGGCCTCGTCGTCCGGGAAGTCCACGATGCAGACGACGTCGTACTCGCCGACCGTCCACAGTTGTTCCCGCACCCTGCCGCCTGAGCTCTCCACGAGCCGGGAGAAGTCCTCGGCCCGCTGCCTGGTGTCGCGGAAGTTCTTGAGGCCCTGCTCGGTCCAGTTGATCAAGGACACGTACGTGGTCATGCCGGCCCCCTTCGCCCGCCCGATGTGTGCACCTCGTTGTTCCCCGGCCGCGGCCGGCCAAGCTTCCGGCATATCCCCCGATCTCGGGTGCTACCCGGGCCGCTTGCTGCCAAGCCTCGCGGCACGCAGGGCCGGGCCGGACAGCAGGAAAGCGATTGGTTCGCTATGTCAGCTACGCGCCGTGCCGATGAGCTAAGGTGATCAACTGCATGCCGGGACAAGGGCGCCGCGGTCATGGGAGGTTGGCGTGCACATTAACGCTGGTGATACCGCGTGGATGCTGACCTCGACGGCGCTGGTGTTCTTTATGATGCCGGGGCTCGCGCTGTTCTACGGCGGCCTGGTCGGCGCGAAGAACGTGGTCGCGACGATGGTCCAGTCGTTTGTCGCGATCGGCGTCGTCAGCCTGCTGTGGGTGATTATCGGGTACTCCCTGGCGTTCGGCAGCAGTCACTGGGGTGGCGCGATCGGCAGCCTGGCGAATGTCATGCTGCATGACGTCAACGGCACGCCGAACAGCTATGCCCCGACGATCCCGTCGCTGGTCTACATGGCTTTCCAGATGAAATTCGCCGTGATCACGCCGGCCCTTATCGCGGGTGCGTTCTGCGAGCGGATGCGATTCCGTGGCTACCTGGTGTTTATCGGCCTCTGGTCGCTGCTTGTCTACAGCCCGTTCGCGCACTGGGAGTGGGGTGGCGGGTTTCTCGGTTCCGGCGGCCTGCACGCGATCGACTTCGCCGGCGGCTCGGTCGTCCATGAGCTGGCGGGCGCCGCGGCGCTGGCCACCGCGCTGTACCTGCGGCGGGCGCACCAGCTCGAGCGGCCGCACAGCGTCCCGCTGGTGCTGCTCGGCGCGGGGATCTTGTGGTTCGGCTGGTTCGGCTTCAACGCCGGCAGCGCGACATCGGCCGGAACGGTCGCCAGCTATGCGCTGGTGAACACGCAACTGGGCGCGTGCACCGCGATGCTGGCCTGGATGGCCGTCGAATGGTGGCGCCGCGGCAAGCCATCAGGCATCGGCATCGCCGCTGGTGCCGTCGCCGGGCTGGCGGCCATCACCCCGGCCTCTGGTTACGTGCAGCCGTGGGCGGCCATCATCATCGGCGCCGCGGCCGGCTTGCTGTGCTACGGCGCCGTCCACCTGAAGGACATCTTCCATTACGACGACTCGCTCGACGTCGTCGGCGTGCATATGGTCGGCGGCGCCATCGGGGTCGTGCTCACCGGCGTGTTTGCCAGCCTGGCCGTGAACGCCGCCGGCGAGGCGGGCGGCTGGACTCAGCTTGGCCGCCAGCTGGTGCTGGCGGTGGCCGGCATCGCGTTCCCGTTCGTCATGACGTGGATCATCCTGTGGGTCACCGACCACACCGTGGGGCTGAAGGTGAGCCCGGACGATGAGCAAGCCGGCCTGGATCTCAGTGAGCACGACGAGATCGGTTACCAGCTGGCTGAATCCGCAGCCGACCTGAACGGCGGCAGCCCGGCCGCCGCGGCTGGCTCTCCGGACGCCGCAGCCGAACCAGGCTAAGCCGTGACCGCCACCGCCCGCCGGTCGCGGGCCCCGCACTACCGCCCCGGCGGGCCGACGGTGTCCTCGTCGAGGTCCTCACAGTGCGCCGTCCGGCCACTGTCGACGTAGCCGCCGACGATCCGCCGGGCCAGCCAGGCCGCCAGCGTCGGCCGGCGCGTGGTGCAGAAGGTCCCGTTCTTCCGCTCGTCCTTGACCCCCTTGGCCACCAGAACCGCAGCCATCATCACAAACGCGAACCCGCCTGCGGCGACGAACAGTATCGCCATGACCGCTGCCAAGTACCGCATGGCCTGGCCTCCTCCCCTTGCCGGCAGCTCCGGTGCCGGAACTGCAGTTCCATTCGACTCAGCCGCGGCCGTCGGCAATAGCAGGACGCAGTCCCGTGTATCGGCCAACCTCAGCGCAAGGAGGCGAAGCTGCTGATCTGGCCTATTTGGCGACCTAGAGCGGTAAAACCACGGAAGACCCTGGAAAGTCGCTGCTAAAGGCCTAACAATGAGCACTAGGCGCCCCGCGAACTGGCGGATGAGGGTCACTCGGACCATCGGGGGAGGTAGTGCTGTGCAGGCTCCGCAGCCAGTGCGCCGCGGGCGCCCGAGCCGCGAGCCGATTCAGTACGCGGTGTGGGAACTGCAGGAACTGATCAGCTACCTGGAGCACCACCTCGCCAAGCGGGCTTCGGTCCGCGAGGTCTACAAGACCATCGAGCAGCGGCGTGCGGCGACGAACGATCCGAGGCTCAAGGCTTATCAGTGGCACTCGTTCAGCGATCGCTGGATTGACGCGGTCCGCCGGAACATCTTGCCGAGCTGGGAGTTGCTCGTCCGCCCGTGGGCTGTCGCGCTGGGCGGCGACGAGGAGCTCGAGGTGGTCGAGCGGCTGTACGACGCGATCGGGCCAGCCGAGAGCAGGGGCAGGCTCGCCGCGGGTCAGGCTGCGCCGGGAATCGCGGTGCACACCAGGCCCGACGCCAACCTCACCGGACATGCGGCGGTGGACACGCTGCTCAGCAACATCGTGGCCAGCGCGGCCGGCGTCGTGCGCACCAACAATCCGCTGTTCATCGATGCGATCATGCCGCGCCTCGACGAGTTCTCGCGGTCGATCCGGCCATGGCGTGACGGGTCAGTGGACGCCGACAGCACGAGCTACGACTCCATCATGATTCGCGCCTACCGCGACGCGACCGACGTCAAGGCGACGAGTATCCCGGCGTTCATGGCCCGCTGGATGCAGTCATATGGCGACAGCCTGATGGCCGCGCACCTGGAAGGCGGCGCGCGAGTCACCCGGATCTTCATCTTCGACTCGGCGGACGGCGCGCTGCAGGAGATCGCGCAGCGGGTGATGCTGGCCCAGGTGCTGGTGCCGATGACGATCCTGATTTACTTGCGTGACGAGGCCACCGTCAGCCCGCCGGCGGGCTGCGGCTGGGATTTCGCCCTCATCGACGACGGCACGGTCATCACCGAGACTTTGTTCGAAGGCGGCGAATACAGCGCGCAGCGGCTCTACTTCGGGAACGCCGACGCCGCGGCCGACTACCGGGCGTTCTTCGAGCGCCTGGTGCTGAACAGCATGGAGTACGGCAGGTTCATGACCGTGCGCGGTGGCCGGCGTGAGCTGAGTTCGCTGCTTGGTGATCTCACCCGGCTGCTGCGCAAGTTCGGCAGCGACCCGGATCTCGCCGTGCTGGCTGAGGATCTGGCGATCACCGCCGGAGCCAGGAACGGTCAGTCCCAGCGCGCGGAACTGGCCAAGCAGGTCATGGCGCTGCTTGACGACGCGGCCGACCTGCCGCAACCGCTCACCGCGGCCGGCTCGGTGCCGTCGACCCATGCGTACCTGCTGCAGGCTCTCCAGTCGGCCGCGCAGGAACTCATCGGCCGGGGGTCTTGACGCCGCCTGCGGCTAGTTTCGCGCGAGCAGGTCGGTGACGATGATGCTGGCGGCAGCGGCTGATCCCTTGACGAAGCCGAAGAACGGCCCGAAGTCCTGGGTGGCCGAGAAGCCGGTGATGTACAGGCCGGGCAGGCTGGTCTGGAAGGCTTCGTCCAGCACCGGGAACCCGCCGGACGTCCGTACCTGGCCGAGCAGGCCGGCCAGGTAGGGGATCTTGGTGAGATCGGCCCGGTACCCGGTCGCCAGGACCACCCGGTCGGCCTCCAGCCGCGTGCCGTCAGAAAGCAGCACCCGCACCGGGCCGTCGCCGGCCGGGCTGGCCTCGGCGACTTCGGTGCCTGGCCGCAGGCGGATCACCTCACCGGCGAGCCGGGGGGTGAGCCAGTGCTCAAGGGTGAGCCTGCCCACTTCCCAGAAGCGGCGGCTGATCGCTTCTCGCTCGCTGCGGGGCAGGTTCCGCCAGTAGCCGCGGACCCGGAGTGTCTGCTCGACGTGCGGGTCGACGAATTTCCAGCTGACCCGCTCGAAGCGCGGCACGTCGTGGCGGTGCACGATGTCGATGCGGCCGGCCTGGTGCTCTCGGATCAGCGCGGCCCACTCGTAGGCGCTTTGCCTGCCGCCGATGATCAGGACGCGCGCTCCGGCCATGTCGGCGAAGTCCACCAGGTCGCAGGTGTGGGCCGTGCATCCGGGCGGCAGCGCCGGCGCCCAGCCAGGAACGTTGGCGTACTGGCGGATTCCCGGTGCGGCCAGCACCACATCGGCCCGGATGCGCTCGCCGTTCCCGAGCGTCGCCTCGAACCGGTCTTCGCGGCTGGCCACCGTGACGACCCGCTGCTGGCGGACCTCGAGCCGCTTCTGCCGCACGAACCAGTCGGCGTAGTCGAGGAAGGTGCCGATCGGGATGGGATCGACCGCGCCAGGCTGGATCCCGCGGTCCTCCAGGTATGCCAGGAAGGTGTGCACGCCAGCCGCATCGAGATGCCAGTCAGGGCCCGACCGCAGGAACATCCGGTCAGGCATGTGCTGCCGCCAGAAGCCCATGGGCTCGCCGAGCACCATCGTCTCGATGCCCCGCTCGCGGGCCAGCGCCGCAGCCGACAGCGCGTACGGCCCTGCGCCGATGACCAGCAGCTGCGTCTGCTTCATGTCGCTCTCCGACGCCACGTTGCCGGACTCTACACTTGGCCGCAGGGAGAAGTACCCATGGCACGCTCGGTGATCGTCTCCGCGGTCCGCACACCGGTCGGCAAATTCGGCTCCGCGTTCCGTGACTGCTCGGCCGCTGACCTGGGCGCCGTAGCCATCAGGCACGCGGTCGCCAGGGCCGGCATCTCCGCCGCCGATGTCGGCTATGTAGTGATGGGACACGTTTTGCAGGCCGGCGCCGGCCAGATCACCTCCCGCCAGGCCTCGGTGGCTGCCGGGCTCCCGAAGGAAGTCCCCGCGATCACGCTCAACAACGTGTGCCTGTCCAGCCTGGCCGCGATCGGTCACGCGGATCTCATGATCCGCGCCGGGGAGCTGCACACCGCGGTGGCCGGCGGCATGGAGTCGATGAGCAACGCGCCGTACCTGCTGCCGCGCGCGCGCCGGGAGGCCGGCGCCGACGACGGCGAACTCGTCGACGCGATGATCCACGACGGCCTGTGGTCCACCTTCACCGGGCAGCACATGGGCGAGTCTTCCGACGAGGTCAACGCGGCCCTTGGCATCTCGCGGCAGGATCAGGACCGGTGGGCGGCGCGGTCCCACCAGCGAGCTGCGGCGGCCCGCGACACCGGCCGTTTCGCCGCGGAGATCGCCGCTGTCGAGCTGACCACCGATGCGGGCACGGTCGCGCTGATCGGGCACGACGAAGGCATCCGCCCCGAGACCACGGCTGCGGCGCTCGCCCGGCTGCGGCCGGCGTTCACCCCGGCCGGCACCATCACCGCCGGCAACGCGTCGCAGCTGTCCGACGCCGCGGCCGCGGTCGTGCTGATGAGCGCCAGCCGCGCGGCCGGGCTGGGCATCGAGCCGCTGGCCGAGGTCGTCAGCACCGGCATGAGCGCCGGGCACTTCAGCTCCCTGCACACCGTCCCGGCGAGCGCGCTGCAGGCAGCGCTGCAGAAAGCCGGGATGCACGTCAGCGATCTTGGGCTGATCGAAATCAACGAGGCGTTCGCCTCAGTTGCCGTGCACGCGACCCGGATGCTGGGAGCCAGCGAGGACATCGTGAACGTCAACGGCGGCTCGGTGGCACTCGGCCACGCGCTCGGTTCCACCGGAGCCAGGATGGCGGTGACGCTCATCCACGAGATGCGCCGCCGGCAGGTCAGCTACGGTGCGGCCACCCTGTGCGGCGGCGGCGGTCAGGGCTACGCGGTCGTGCTTCGGCTGCCGCCCACAGCCTGATCACGTCGCGCTGACGACCGGCCGGGTGCCGGACATCGGCGTGTCCGGCCTGATCTCGCCCGTGTAGGCGCGGAAGTGCAGGGCTGACTCGTGACCGTGTCCTTGATGCAGGGTGAGGTGCGCGACCGGGCTGTCGGTGGCCAGGTCGTTGCGGTCGCCGGCGTGCCAGTTGCGGTCGGCGAGCGGGAAGCTGGAGCCTGCGATCTCGATCCGGATCTGATGGCCGGCCGGGAAGTAGTTCGCCGTGGTGATGCCGCCGATCCTGATCCGGTAGATCTCGCCGGGGACGAGCCTGTCCGGCCGCTCGAAGCCGTCGCGGTAACGCAGCCGCAGGCAGCCGAGCGCGAGGTTGTACGCGGTCCTGTCCGGATAGACGTCGACGAGCTTGACGAAGACATCCGCGTCCTCGACGTCGGCCGACACCCAGAGTTCCGCGCTGACCTCGCCGACGATCGCGACTGGCTCGGTGAGCACGGGCGTGCTGTACACCAGCACGTCGGCCCGGCACTCGATCACCCGCTGATCCACGCAGACAGGGTCCTTGGTGGCCAGGTCGCCGCCAAGCGACTGCACCGGGTTGTGCGGATCGGCCAGGAACGAGTCGGTCCCGGCAGCGCGCGGGGACGGCACGAGAGCACCGTCGCCCCAGAGCGTGTTGGCCGACCCGTCGCTGGCCAGGAAGAGCGTGCGCTGCTCGGTGTCGGGCAGCGGCCAGCGCTCGCCGGTGAGCCAGCTGGCCGCGCCCATCAGGAAGACCTGCACCTTCGGCATCGGCTGCCAGCCGTCTGCCTCGTCGCAGAGGAACCGGTCGAACCACGAAATGATGATCTCGTCGTAGGGGAACCTGGTGTCGCCCATGGGCCGCTGGCCCAGCATGGCCTCCGGGCCGGTCGCCAGCATCCGGCAGTGCTCGGTCGGCGCCATGATCAGGTACTGGTCAGGATGGTGCTGCTGGAACTCGAAGAGCTTGACGGTCTCGTAGGCCCCGACGTCCATCCAGCCGTTGATGTTGATGGACGGCGTCGCGCCGGTATGACCGGCGTCGATCAGGTCAACGACCTTCCAGGCCGGGCTGGCCGGCCCGTCGGCCATGAAGGTCTCGTAGCCCGTCAGCGGCGAGCCCATCCGCCGCAGTATGTCGCCGCTCGGCGCCTGCAGCGTGGCCTTCTCCAGGGCTGCGGTGTACTCAGGACTGCGGAAGTTCGGCGTGGTCACCACGTACTGCCGGAAGATCCGGGCCAGTTCGTCGCCCTCGGCGTCGGCTGGCAGTTTCGGTCGCTGCCTGACCCCGAACGGGCCGTACCACAGTGCCCACGTCTTGATCATCGGTATGCCGCCGCGGAAGAAGCAGCCGTTGGAGCCCTCCGCGCCTGGAATGTCGCCCACGCCAGCGCCTGAGCTCATTGGCACGCAAGCGCGCAGTGCCGGATGGCCGATGGCGCCGAGTTTCAGCTGGTTCTCCGCGGTCGAGGAGCAGCCGTGCAGGCCTACCCTGCCGTTCGACCAGTCCTGCGCGCTGATCCAGTCGAGGGTGTCCTGGGCGTCAGCCGTGGTGGTGGTCAGGATGCCGAAGTCACCCTCTGACCATTCGCTGCCGCGCTCGTTCTGGATGATCAGCACGTAGTTCTTGGTGAACTGCGCGGTATGCATGGGCTTCAGGTGATCGGGGATGGCAGCCGCGTACGGGGTCCTGACCAGCAGGGTGGGATAGCGGCCAGCGGCGCGCGGCCGGAAGACCACGGTAGCCAGCCTGATGCCGTCTCGCATCGGCAGCATGAGGTAGTCGGCGCGGTAGCGGATGGTGTCCGCCCCGAGGGCTCGGACAGCCGATTCGAGCGCCGTGGGCGGCCGGAACTCCTCTGGCCTGCTGTCGGCTCGTGCCATGCTCGGTCGACCCTCCCGCGATCGTCATCGGACTGGCGCGCAACGTGACAGTCCATTATCGCGGGCAGCAGGACCGGCTAGTTGTACTGGCCTGAGAGGTTAGGGACGCGGCTGGCGGGCGGGCGGCCGCCGAGTGCGGTGTGTCCGCGGTGATTGTTGTGGCTGTGGGGCCAGGCTGGCAAGGGTGTTGCGGTGCTCGGCGCCAGCACCGAGGTGTCCGCAGAATGCCCACGTGCCGTCTCGCTTTCCAGGTCCGCGCTTCCGGTCCGGGGGAAGCGCGCGTCGACGGCAAGCTCGCCGACCCGGCCCGCGAGATCGGTGCTGATCGCCTCCGTCACGACTGATCTGAGACCGCCTTGAGACTGCGCCGAGCCTGGAGCCACACTGACTCATGGGGATCTTCCAGCGGAAGGACGCCACCCGGCCGCCGGGCACGGATCAGCGGCGAGGCCAGGAAGGAAGCAGACGAGATCCGCGCACGGGCTCAGGCTGAGCATGCCTTCGAGCAGCTGCCAAGCCAGGAGCGCGACTTCTGACGTCCGCCGCGGCGGGCAGCCTGCCTGCGGCGCGGCCAGCGAGCTACCCGGCTGCGAGGGAGGTGACCGGCCTTGACCGCTGCGGGCCGGGCGTTGAACGGCGTGCTCGACGTGCTGCCGGCTTCGGTGATCCGGCGCGCGGCGCGCCGTTACCTGGGCGGCGCGACAGTCGGCGAGGCGGTGGCCGTGGCTCGCTCGCTCGCCGCCGCGGGCATGCCAGCGACGCTGGCGGTGGTGGGCGAGGCCGCCGCAACGCCGGAGTACGCCGGCCGGCACCTGCGTGAGCTGCTGGCGGTCACCGATGCCGTTTCCGGCACGGACCTGGACGTGCGCCTCGGCGTGAAGCTGACCGGCCTCGGCCTCGCCTTCGACCCGCAGCTTGCCAGCACCCACCTGTGCTCGATCGCCGAGGCAGCGGCCGCCGCTGGCTGCGTCGTCGAGGTTGACATGGAGCAGGCCCGGTACGTCGACCAGACGCTGGATGCGGTCAGGGCGGCGCGCCGGACGTTGCCCAATGTGCAGGCAGTCGTCCAGGCGGAGCTGTACCGGACGGCGGCCGACGTCAGGGCGCTGATCGCCGACCGGATCCCGGCGCGAGTGGTCAAGGGCGCCTACAAGGAGGGGCCGGCACACGCGTACGGCCGGCCTGAGGTCATCAGAGACAGTTACCTCGACGTGGTCGGGCAGTTCCTCAAGGCCGGCCTGCACGTCGGGGTGGCCACTCATGACGAGTACCTGATCTTTCACGTCCAGCGGCTGGCCGAACAGGCCGGCGTCTCCGCCGATGCCTACGAGTTCCAGATGCTCAAGGGCATCAAGGAGCAGCTGCGGGCGGCACTGGTCGGCTCGGGACATCCCGTCAGGGTCACGGTGAACTTCGGTGCCGACGCGCACAAGTGGTCGCTGCGGCGGCTCAAGGAGAACCCCGAGATCGTCCGGCACATGCTCACCAGCATCCGCTAGCCGCCTTGCCGGGCACGGCAGAACGCTGCGCGTCTCCCCCTGCTACGTCTTCGATCGCCAGGACCGGGCCGATCTCCATGATGATCGGCATCCGGTTATGGTGGAAGTTGGCCATCTGCAGCATGGTCTGCTCCCCAGCGCCGGGTCGAAGGGCTGTCCAGACTGAAGCTCCGGTCATCGCTGCTCCAGAACAGCCGCAGCGGCAACTCGACAATGCCGTGCTCGGGGCCACGCAAGCTGGCCAGGTCCGTCACCACGATGGCGCGGCGGCCGGGCCTGGCTTGGTGCCGTGTCCGCACCGCCACAGCGGCCCGTGCTCGTCCCCTCCTGCTGAAGTGCCGCGGTACTGGCATGGTGGCTAGCACAAGCCGGGAGGGAGCTGGTCGTGCCTGACGAGGGGTTCAGCTGCCTGGCCGGAGCGCGGGTGGCGCTGCGCCGGTTTGGCCTGGCCGACCTGGCTGACTTCGTCGCCTACCGGTCATCTGCCCAGGTGGCCCGCTACCAGAGCTGGGATGCGCCCTACCCGAGGGCGGCGGGCGAGCAGTTCATCGGTGAGCTGATGCGCGGGCATCCCGACACCGCGGGCCAGTGGTTCCAGTTCGCCGTCGTGCTGCACCCAGGCGGGCAGCTGATCGGCGACTGCGCGGCGAAGCCGGACGCCGGTGACCCGCGGCAGTGTGAGATCGGGTTCACGATCGCGCTGGCGTATCAGGGCCGCGGCTACGCGACCGAGGCGGTGAGCCTGCTGATCGGGTACCTGTTCGCCGGGCGCGGCAAGCACAAGATCACCGCCAGCTGTGACGCGCGGAACACGGCGTCTGCCGCACTGCTGGAGCGGTTGGGCATGCGGCGGGAGGGTCACCTGCGGGAGAGCACCTGGGCCAGCGGTGAGTGGACCGACGACCTGCTCTACGGCCTGCTCAGAGACGAGTGGCAGCCGCCGGGCCGATGAACGCCGGGAACCGGCGACCCGGTGCCCGGCGCCGCCGGGCAGGACTGGCCGGTCTCAGCTCATGTTGCCGGGACCGATCGGGCGCGCATCTGGTCGCCGTCGATCCCGAACGAGATGATGCGGGTCGGCTGGATCCGGACGACGGTGTCCTCGAAACGGTCGCCGAGCGCCTTGCCGCCGGTCGGAACCACCGTCGCGGTGCCGCGCACCTCGATCATCCGCGGCTGCCACGGCGGCAGCACGTCATCGACCACGATGCTGGCCAGGCCGGTGCGCTGAACATCGCGGAGCTTCTTGGTCTGGCTCATCCGCAGGCCGCCCACGTCGATCGCGTCGTGCTCGGCGTCATAGCGGAACGATGTCGGCACCACGTGCGGCTGGCCGTCTTGGCCCACGGTCGCGATGCGGCCCAGCCGCTGGCCAGCCAGGTACTCGATTTCCTTGTCGGAGAAGACGCTCATGCCCGGCTAACCGGCCGGCCTGCCGCGGCATTCCGGCGGCAGGCTCAGGGATGCTTCAGGAACCTGAAGTAGCACGCGGCGAACACCAGCACGATGCCGACGTTGACCGCCAGCCGCTCCCAGAGGTGATGCCTGAAGAACAGCACGTCCACGCCGACGATGACGGCTGCCATCGCCAGGACGTACAGCACCGCGACCGCCTTGCTGCCCACCGTTACGTTCTACTCGGCGCGGCGAAGCCGGGCAAGCGGGCCGAGGACCGAAGCACGGTGCCGATAGACTCTGCGGGTGACCTCGCCAGGACCGGCACATCTCGACAGCCGACACCGGGACACGCTGCGGCAGATCATGGAGCACCCGGCCAGCCACAACGTCGAGTGGCGGGCGGTGCTGTCGCTGCTCGAGGCGGTCGGCGAGGTGACCGTGCATCATGACGGCAAGGTCGCGGTCAAGGTAGGCAGCGAGCTGACGTTCCTGGTGCCGCCGGCCGGCAAGGACGTCAGCGAGCAGATGGTCGTCGACCTGCGGCGGATGCTGACGAGCGCCGGCTTCCGCCAGGCCTGAGCCGTCCGGCAGCGGTCGGTGGGACGGTCCGGGCCTGCGGCCTGGCCGCCGATGCTGTGGATCGGCGGCGCGCCCGGCGCGGGCAAGACCACCATCGCCTGGCAGCTGTCTCGCGCACATGACCTGCCGGTGCACCGGGTCGACCTGTGGACCTACGACCACCAGGCACGGCTGCCGGCCGGCCAGTCCGCTGCCGGGCAGCTCGCCAGCGGCCCTGAGGCTGCCGCTGACGCCTTCGAGTCCCGCAGCCTGCTGCGGCTCGGGCTGGTGCTTGCCGACATCGGCAGCCGCGGTCTCGGCCAGGTCCCGGCGATCGTGGAGGGCCCGCAGCTCATGCCGGGCTTCGCCGGCCGGCTGCCCGCCGGGTGCGGAGTGTGGCTGGTGCCCGACCCGGCGCGGACGCGGCTCGCCCGGGCGGACCGGCTGGCCCAGGAACAGGCGCTCGGCAGCCGCCAGGCCGGCGGCCGTGCCAGGGTTGACCGCCTGCTGGCGCGGGACGCCGTGCTG
>JASHQL010000372.1 GCA_030039155.1 Streptosporangiaceae bacterium
CGTTGACCGGGTCGTACTGCGGGGACTCGGTCAGCCACGACCCGTACGAGGATGCGGTGACCGAGGCGGCGCCGACCAGCACGGCCACGGTCTGGTGGCCCTTGGCCGACACCGGCAGCAACTGCCTTGGCGGGCCGTTCGCGCCGCCGAGCGGGTCGTCCGGTGGGTTCTTCTCGGTCGGCGTGTAGGTAAAAGAGGCATAGTTCTGCGTGCTGCCGAACGCGTTGTCGGTACGGCGCTGGCCGTCGGTCACCGCCCACAGGGCCGGCGGGCCGGCCAGCTTGTCACCGGCGATGACCGTCGGCCGCGTGCTGCCGAGCACCTGCTGACCGGTCAGCTGCAGCAGCGAGTCCGCGCCGCCGTTGACCAGCATGGTCGAGCTGACCGGCTCCGCGCTGGCCGGCCCCGTCGGCCGCAGGGCCGGCTGGGCCGCCTCGAAGATCTCGACCGCCGGGTACTCCGCCGCATAGCCGGGCACCAGCCCGGTGATGTCGGGGTAGCTTGCCCCGGCCGGCATCATTGGCCCGAACGCCGCTACCCGGGTGAAGCCGGACAGCGCGAGCGTCTCGTTGACGGCCTGCGGCGGCGTATATCCGGTCATCGCCGGGCTCAGGTCGTTGCGCAC
This sequence comes from Streptosporangiaceae bacterium, assembly GCA_030039155.1. GTDB lineage: Bacteria > Actinomycetota > Actinomycetes > Streptosporangiales > Streptosporangiaceae > JOPF074. The sequence continues at coordinate 626 of JASHQL010000372.1, forward strand.
CACCAGGTAGCGGATGCCGGCCCTGGCCAGGTAGGCGGGCAGGCCAGGCACTTGCTGGTCGGATTCGACGGCCGCCTCGATGGTGTCGAGCACCTGCTGCGAGCCTGCGCCGCCGTACGGCACCAGGCCGCGCTCCACCCAGGGCGAGCTGGCAAGCGGCTCCATCGGGTCGTCGATGGGGTCGCCCCACCGGTACTGGCCGTGCGCGTCGGCCGGCACCAGCATCGCGGTCTGCCGTGGCGCATGCGCCGCCAGGTACCGCGCCGTCTGGTACCAGTAGGCGGGCACCTGGGCGAACGAGCCCTGCTGCAGGATGTTGCCGGAGAGCTGCGGCACCGCAAGCCCGGCCAGCGTCAGCGCGACCAGCGGCGCCGTCAGGGTGCTGGTGGCGGCACGCACGGACACGCCGAGCCGCACCGACCTGCGCCACAGCCTGGACAGCGCGTGCGCGCAGCCAAGGGCGATGGCCACGCCGATGACCGGCTCGAACTTGTAGGTGCTGCGGAACGGCGCGAGCACGCCGTCGAGCAACTGGTCGACCTGCGCGTGCAGCGGATCGCCGAGCGGCCCGTAATACCCGGCCATGGTGATCAGCGCGGCCAGGCCGGCGCTGCACAGCAGCCACCTGCGCGCTGGCATGTTCCTTCGCGCCAGGCCGTACAGGCCGGTGGCGGACGCGATGGCCGAGCCGAAGATCGCGGCGGGCGAGGTGACCTCGGTCCAGCCGGCCTTCAGCCATGGCGTGCTGCCGAGGTTGAAATAAGCGGTCCAGGTGCCGGCGCCGCGCAGCACCGCCGTGGCGGACTGGGTCCTGGCGGTGGTCGATGACTGCTCGATGTACGGCAGGAAGTTGAACGAGTACTTGCCCTGCAGCAGCAGCGGGATCAGCCACCAGGCGGTTGCCGCGAGCATCGCGGCGCACCAGCCGAGCGCCAGCCTGATCCGCAGCCGTCCTCTTGCGGCCACCAGGATGTACAGCGCCGGCATGATCAGCACGGCGAGCGTGGAGGCCGCGTTCACCCCGCCCATCAGCAGGACCGCGATCCCGGACCTGGCGGCCGCCCCGGCCACCGAGGTGCGGCCCTGTACCGCCGATACCAGCGGCAGCACCGCCCAGGGCAGCATCAGCCCGGGCAGAGCGCCGGCCGAGGTCGAGCCGATCACGATGGTGAACGTCGGCCAGAGCGCGAACACCGTGGCCGCGACGAGCCTGGAGCCGGGGCTGCCGATCCGCAGGGCGGCAGCCAGCTTCGCCATCCCGGCGAAGCCGGCCGTCACGATCACCGCCAGCCAGAGCCGCTCGATGATCCAGATCGGCACGTGCAGCAACTGCCCGACCAGGAAGAACGGCGCCATCGGGATGGCGTAGCCGATGTACTGATCCTGCAGCGTGCCGAACCACTCGAGCGGGTTCCACAGCGGCCACAGCCGCCGGTAGAACTCCCCGGCGTCGATGTCCACGCCGAGCTTGGTGTCGAAGATGATGTGGCCTGGCGCGGTCAGCATGAAGATCGACAGGGCCACCAGGAAGGCGGCCAGGAACCACCAGCGGTCAGGGATCCGCGGCACCGGCTGGCCGCGGGTATCCGGTGCGGCGGCCGGCGGACCTGGCGACCCGACCCGCATCAGCGGCCTGGTCGTTGCCATTAAGTCCGCCGCATGACCACAAGCAGGTTCCAGGTCGCTATCTCGCGCAGCCAGGGCAGCCAGAGCACCGGCTTGCACCAGCGCGGGTAGTAGCGCGGCAGGGCATCGATGACCTGCACGTCGGAGCGTGCCCGGAGCAGGCGCAGCGTCGGGCCGATGTGCAGCTTGTACAGGTTGGACCCGACGTGGTGCTTCGGCTCGCGGTGATAGCGGCGGCGGTAGCGCCGCTCCGCATAGCCCGCGCCGAGCAGGTGCCAGGGCGACATCTCGTGCCCGCCCCACGGCGAGTACCAGTTGGTGAACGACAGGTAGATGATCCCGCCCGGCCTGGTCGCCCTGATCATCTCGTCGATCAGCCCGATCGGGTCCGTGACGTGCTCGAGCACGTTGGAGGAAAAGCAGACGTCCGCGCTGCCGTCGGTGACCGGCAGCCAGTAGCCGTCGGCAAGCACCGCGCCCGACGGCTGGTCGCCCCGGCTGTGCAGTTCCGCCGGGTCGGGCTCGAACAGGTAGCAGTCGGCGCCGGTGGCCCTGAATGCCGCGGTGAAGTGACCGGCGCCGCCGCCGATGTCAAGGACGACCTGCTCGTCGAGCCGGCAGTACTTGGCCACCTGGCTGACGGCGTCGGCGGCCACCTCGGAGTAGAACCGGTCAGGATCGGACTGCTCGACGAGGAAGAGCCGGAACAGCCGGATCGACCGCCTGAGCCCGCGTGCTGCCGCCGCCTGCTTCGCCGGGCTTGGCGGCAACGAGTCGACGTCCTGCGCTGGCTGGCTGCGCCGAAGCATCGGTGGCAGGCTCATGAGGCTCGCAATCCTGATCCCGCCTCCGGTGCTGTGAGGCCAGCGATTGACAGTCTGACGAAATTACCAGAATGATACGTCAATGTCCGATACACATTACTCATAGGTATCCTACGGGCACTCATCCCGCGTAAGTTCGTAACAAAACGTTATGGAGGGTGACCGCATGAGCCAGGACCCGGCCGCCGGCACCCGCTTTGACCTGGGCTCTCAGGGCTGGCCGGAGACGGTGGCGGGGTCGGCTGGCTGGCCGTACGGCGACATCGGACTGTCCGCCTGGGGCGGGGCGCTCGCGGGCCAGGACCTGCCCCGGCCGGTGGTGCCGCAGCCGGCCGCGGTAGCCACCGGACGGCACCTGGTGTTCGTGGCCTGGCGCGACCTCGCGAACCCGCGGGCCGGCGGCTCAGAGGTGCTGGTGGACAAGCTCGCCGCCGGCATGACCGCGCGCGGTGACGAGGTGACCCTGCTGTGCGGCGGGCACACCGATGACCGGCCCTACCGGGTTGTCCGCAGCGGCGGCACCTACACCCAGTTCCTGCGAGCGCCGCTGGCCTACCGCGGGCTCGATACTCCTGACCTGGTCGTCGAGGTCTGCAACGGGATGCCGTTCTTCGCCCCGCTGTGGTCGAGGCGGCCGATGATCTGCCTGGTCAACCACGTGCACACCGACCTGTGGCGGCTCCGCTTCCCTGGCCCGGTGGCCAAGGCCGGCCGGTTCGTGGAGAGCTCGCTGATGCCGCGGGCGCACCGGAAGAACCTGTTCCTCACCGTGTCGATGTCGACCGCGGACGCGCTCAGGGAGATCGGCGTCGCCGACGACCGGATCAGGCAGATCTGCAACGGCGTGGTCGAGCCCGATCCGCTGACCCCGCGCTCGGCAGAGCCGCTGTTCGTGGCGCTTGGCCGGCTGACCGAGTACAAGCGGATTGACCTGCTGCTGCGGCTGTGGGACCGGGTGCGCGAGGTCACCGGCGGCCAGTTGATGATCGTCGGCGATGGCCCGGAGCGCGCCAGGATCGAGGCGCTGGCCGGGCCGGGCGTCGTGGTCACCGGCAAGGTGTCGGAAGAGGAGAAGCACCGGCTGCTCTGCTCCGCCTGGCTGCTGCTGCATCCGGCGCTGATCGAGGGCTGGGGAATCGTGATCGCCGAGGCCGCCATCCGAGGTACGCCGGCCATCGGGTTTGACGTTCCCGGCCTTCGTGATTCTGTGGTCAGCGGGCAGACGGGCCTGCTGGTGCAGAACGAGGGCCAGTTCGCCTCCGCCTGGGCCTCGCTCGCGCTCGACCACCGGACCCGCGAGGAGATGGGCCGCTCGGCCAGGCTGCGGGCGGAGCGGCTGCACTGGTCGGCTGCCGTCGAGGGCTTCGCCGAAGTGGCCGACGAGGCCATCGCCAGGGCCAAGGACCTGGCCAGGGGCAAGCGGTGACAACTCTTCGGGGGGGTTCTGGGGGGTCGTCCCCCCAGGGTGGCACTGTACTGCAGCAGTTCTACGAGCGCGAGGACGTGCCGCTCAGCTCGGGTCTTGACCGGGCCAGGCGGCAGGCGCAACTGCTCACCGAGGTGCTGGCGGGCGTGCCTGGGCCAGCCTGCATCGTGGACGTGGGCTGCGGCGACGGCGCGGCGACCAGCACTGCGGCGCGCGCCAATCCCGGCCACCGGTTCGTCGGGCTCGACTGGTCGGCCGACGGGCTCAGGCAGGCGGGCCGGCTCGGGCTCACCGTGCTGCGGACCGACCTGGGCCAGCAGGCCCTGCCGTTCGCCGCGGCCGCCGTTGACGTCGTGATCATGAGCGAGGTCATCGAGCACCTGGTCGATACCGACAGCGCGCTCGACGAGGCGCACCGCGTGCTCAAGCCGGGCGGCTGGCTGTTGCTGTCCACGCCGAACCTGGCCGCCTGGTACAACCACGGGCTGCTGGCGGTCGGCGTGCAGCCGATCTTCTCTGAGGTGAGCCTGCGCGGCGTGTACGGCAGGCCGGGCAAGCAAGTGGCCGGCCACCTGCACATGTTCACCAAGCGGGCACTGGTGGAACTGCTCGCCGCTCGCGGATTCGGCGACATCTCGGTCACCGGTGCCAGGTACCACGACGTGCCGCGCCCGTTGCGGCCTCTTGACCGGGCCTTTTGCGCGTGGCCAGCCGCGGCGTCGATCCTGCTCGTCCGCGCGCGCAGGGCATGAGCACGCCGCGCGGCGCGGCGGCGGCAGTTGAGGCCAGGCCCGTTCGCGCCACCGGCGGCCGGGTCGCTGACCGGATACGTGCGGCGGCAAGCTGGCCAGCGCTGACCGGACTCGCGCTCGGGCTGCTCGCGCTCGGGCCCGGCCTGGCCCGCGGCTTCATCCTCAGCTACGACATGGTCTTCGTGCCAGACCCGCCGTTCTCCACGGCGCTGCTCGGGCTGTCTGGCGGGCCGGCCAGGGCGGTGCCGAGCGACGCCGTGGTCGCCGTGCTGGCCAGGGTTATCCCGGCCGACATCCTGCAGAAGCTCATCTTGCTGGCGATCTTCGTGGCCGCGTGCGCTGGCGCCGCGGCGCTGCTCGGCAGCGGCTGGCAGCTGGTGTACGGCAGGCAGGCGCCGCTGCTTGGGCGGCTGGCGGCCGGGGTGTACTACGCCTGGAATCCGTTTGTCGCGGAGCGGCTGCTGATCGGCCAGTGGGCGATGCTGCTCGGCTATGCCGGGCTGCCGTGGGTGCTCCGGCTGCTGGCGACCGGACCGGTCAGGATCAGGCCGCTTCGGCTTGTCCTCGTGCTGCTGCCGGCGGCCATCGGCGGCTTCGCTGCGATGGCGATCACCGGCCTGGCCGCGGTCCCGGTGGCGCTGGCCCGCGGCACCCGGCGGGAGCGCGTGCTCAGGACCGGCGTGCTGGTCGCCGCACTGGCCGTGCTGAGCCTGCCGTGGCTCGTCCCTTCGCTGATCGTGCCGGTGCACGCCGACCCTGCGGGGGTCCGGTTGTTCGCCGCCCGCGCCGACACCCCGTTCGGGCGGCTCGGCAGCCTGGTCGCCCTGTCCGGCATCTGGAACTCGCAGACAGTGCCGCGCGGGTACGGCGGCCTGCCCGCCGTCTGCTGGCTGGCCGTGGTCGCCGTCGCGGTGGCCGGCTACCTGCTGCGCGCCAGTCGCGACCGGCTCTGCCCCGGCCTCGGCGCGGCCGGCCTGGTCGGGCTGGCGGTCGCGGCCATCGGCATCACCCCGGCGACCAGGAGCATGCTGGCCGACCTGGAGTCGGCGTCGGCCGGCTTCGCCATCCTGCGCGACGGGCAGCAGTTTGTCGCCGCGCTCGGGCTGATGGAGTCGGTCGGCTTCGGTGCCGCCGTGTGCTGGCTGCTCGGCAGGCAAGCTCGTCCCGCCGGGCCTGATCGTGCCCGGCCTGATCGGGCCGGCCTTGGCCGGGCCGAGGCCAATCGGGCCGGGC
>JASHQL010000373.1 GCA_030039155.1 Streptosporangiaceae bacterium
ATCGTGGCGGCCGGCGCTGACTGCCTGCCTGCGCAACTGCTCCGCGTCATCGGCGGTCCCTGCTGCCGCGATCGGCAGCCAGCAGGCCGACCGGTGGTAGCCAGCGTCACCGACGGCGGTGAGCTGGGGCTCGGCCGAGATGCACTTGTCCATCACGTACGCGCACCTCGGGTGGAACGCGCAACCGCTGGGCAGCCTGATCAGGCTCGGCGGCTGGCCGGTGATCGGCTTGAGCCGCTCCGCCGCCGCCGAGCTGTTCGGGATGGACTCGAGCAGGCCCTTGGTGTACGGGTGATGCGGGCTGTAGAAGATGTCGTGCTTGCTGCCCTTTTCTGCGGCCCGGCCCGCGTACATCACCATCACGTCGTCCGCGATGTCCGCCACCACGCCGAGGTCGTGGGTGATCATGATCAGCGCGGTGTTGTACTCGCGCTGCAGCCTGATCAGCAAGTCGAGGATCTGGGCCTGCACGGTGGCGTCAAGTGCGGTGGTCGGCTCGTCCGCGATGATCATCCGCGGGCTCAGCGAGAGCGCCATGGCGATCATCGCGCGCTGCCGCATGCCGCCGGAGAACTGGTGCGGGTAGTCGTGCACCCGCCGGGCGGGATTCGGGATGCCGACCCGGCCGAGCAGGTCGATCGCCTGGTTCATGGCCTGCTTCTTGCCGACACCCTTGCTGTGCGCGCGGATCATCTCGGCGATCTGCCAGCCCACCCGGTACAGCGGGTGCAGGCTGGTCAGCGGGTCCTGGAAGATGACCGCGATCTCCGCGCCGCGGATCCTGCGCATCTGGTTGGCCGGGACGGTGAGCAGGTCGGTGCCGTCGAACATGGCCCGGCCGGAGACCTGCCCGCCTGGCGCCAGCCCGAGCAGCGTCTGGGTGAGCACGGTCTTGCCGCTGCCGGACTCGCCGACGACGCCGAGGGTGCGGCCCTGGTCGACGGAGAACGAAACACCGCGAACTGCCTGGACCACGCCGTCGGCAGTGGGAAAGCTGACCCGTAGGTCGGTGACCTCAAGCAGGCTCAAATGGTGCCTCCGATGTGGCCGGTGGGGTGGGCGGCACGCCGCGCAGCCGCTGCTGAGGCCCCGCCTTCTCCGGTGCCCTGGACATTACCTCTCCAGTAACCGTGGGCTTCGGCCAGGTGCCTTCGGATGAAAGCCCGGCCGGGTATGCATTGTGCGTACCCGGCCGGGCCAGCCATCACTCGGTTACGAGTTCTGGAACTGCTTCTTGATGTAGATGTTGGTGATGTCCGGGTCGCCGATGTTCGGTGCGAACAGAACGGTCGGCGAGCCTGGGCTTGCCACCCGGTCGCTGGAGATCTCCGGCTGGTACACGTCGGTCAGCGGAACGATGACCGCGTTCTGCTGGGCGATCAGGTCAACCTGGTGCCACAGAGCGGCGGCCGTCGTCTCGTTCGAGTCGGACAGCGCCTTGGCGATGTCCGAGTCAACCGTGGCGTTGTTGAAGCAGCCGTAGTTGATGGTGTTGATTGCGCAGTCGGTCTCGAAGAACGGCTGCACGGTGGTCCGGCCGTTGTCACCGAACCAGTCGGGGATCCAGGCCGGCTGCGCGACGTCCCACTCGTTGGGCTTGTTGTTCTGCGGTGCGTTGCCCAGGTCGGTGAAGTAGGTCGAGATCGGTTCCGGCTTGCCCTTCAGGGTGACGCCGCAGTTGGCGAAGCTGGCCTGCACCGACTCGAACAGCGAGGTGTTCACGCTGTCGTTGAGGTACAGGTCGACCAGCGTCATGCCGTGCGGGTAACCGGCCTTGGCCAGCAGCGACTTGCACTTGGCCGGGTCGCCGTTGTTGCCGGGAGTGTTGTAGATGTTGATCGGCGAGTAGCCCACGTTGCCCGGCGGGATGGCCGTGTTGATGATCTTCGCCACCGACGGGCCGCCCTCGAGCTTCTGGATTGCCGTCTTGTTGACCGTGTACTCGAACGCCTGCCTGACCGCCAGCTTGCCCATGGCACCGCCAGCGTCGGGGCTGCGCAGGTTGAACACGATGTACGGGTCGGTGTCGCTCCATGGCCAGACCTTGAAGGTGGACTTGTTGGCCGGGTTGGCCAGCTCGCTCGCGATCAGGTCGGGCGGGAACGGCGTGTCCATCTGCAGGTCTTCCGTGCCTGCCTTGATCTCATCAACCTGGGTGACCGCGTTGGTCTGGCCGATGGTGATGACGATCTTGTTGACGTAGGCGTGCCGCAGCGGGTCGGTCGACTGCTTCCAGTACGGGTTCCTGACCAGCACCTGGCTCTTGCCCGGCACGTACGAGCTGATCATGTACGGGCCGTCGGACATGGTGTGCTGCCGGAACTGGGCGCTGTCCGGAACGTACTTGTTGTACTCGATCGGACGCGCCGAGTTGAACGGCATCGACAGGATGAACAGGAAGTCACCAGCGGGCTTGATCAGGTGGTAGACGATCGTCGAGGAGTTCGGCGTCGTGATGCCCGAGATGGTGTGCGTGTTCTGGAAGTTCGCGATGTTCGCCGCGGTCGGCGCGTGCACCGGCTTCTTGCTGGCGAAGTACGCGGTCTCCGCGTCGAAGTACTGCTTGAATCCGGCGATCGTGCTGATGAAATACCCCGAGTTGCCGACAGGGGCGACCGGGTTGGCGAACGCGTAGTACTCGCGCGCGAAGTCCTGCGAGGTGACCTGGCGGCCGTTGTTCCAGTCCACGCCCTTCTTGATGTGGAACGTGTAGGTCAGGCCGTGGTCGGTGATCCCGCCGTTGGCGACGGTCGGGACCTGGGTCGCGGCGTCGGCCACTGGCGTGGTGTCCTTCTTCCAGCCCGCGTCACCGAGAGCGGTGTAGTTCACGCTGGGATACTGGACGAGCTGACGGGTGTACGCGCGCTCGATCATGTAGTCCCAGGTGCCGTAGGCAGACACCGGGTCGATGTTGCTCATGCCAGCGGCGGCCACGATGTTCAGCGTGCCGCCATACACCGGCTTATTCGAACTCGACGTGCTGGTGGTGGACTTCCCGCAGGCTGCCAGGCCGGCGGCGGCCAGAACCGCCACAGTCAGCGCGGCAATCCGCTTGGGTACGGGTGTCATCGGCAAGCTCCTTCTGGCCTGGCGCCTGCGCGCCGGCACACTATTGGCAACTGTTAGTGATTACACGACTGTCCAGCTACCTGTCTACCCGGGCGGGCGAAGCATTCGATACCGGTTATAGAACCGCAACCCGACTGTGATGCAGGCTTCTGGCCAGCACCGGGCCGCTCCGCGAATCACCCAGGTCCGCCCAAGGATATCCGTAACTCTGAGTAATCAAAACCCCCGCGTGGCCCTCGCGCGCAACCGCCGGCCGGGCCCCGGTTTCCGCTGGGATGGACCGGTTCAGCCCTCGATGGCCCGCCGCATCGCGCGGAACTTGACCTCGGTCTCGGCGAGCTCCGCGGCGGGCACCGAGCCCGCCACGATGCCGCCGCCGGCGATCAGCCTGGCCCGGTTGCCTGACACCTCGCCGCAACGCAGCGCGATGCCCCACTCGCCGTTGCCGCGGCTGTCCAGCCAGCCGACCGGCCCCGCGTACCTGCCCCGGTCCATTCCCTCGAGCTCGCGGATCAGCTCCATGGCCGCCTCGGCCGGCGTGCCGCAGACCGCGGCGGTCGGGTGCAGGGCAGCGGCCAGGCTCAGCGCCGAGGCGTAGTCACCGGACCGGCCAGGGCGCAGCTGCCCGGTCACCCAGGTGGCCAGGTGCTGCAAGTTGGCCAGCCGGAGCAGGAACGGGGCGGGATCGATCTGCAGCCTGCCGCACAGCGGGGCCAGCGCCGCTCGCTCGTCGACGACCGCGTACTGGTGCTCCTCGACGTTCTTCGCCGATGCCAGCAGGCCCGCCCCGAGGGCCTCGTCCTCTGCCCTGCTGCCGCCGCGCGGCGCGGTGCCGGCCAGCACCAGCGAGCGGATCATCGGCCCGTCCCTGGTGATCAGCAGGTCCGGCGTGGAGCCGATCAGGCCGGCGCATGAGTAGGTGTAGCACTCAGGGAACTCCGCGACCAGCCTGCGCAGCAGCAGCCTGACGTCAAAGTCCTCGCTGGCCACCGCCATCAGGTCCCTGGACAGCACCACCTTCTGCAGCTCGCCGGCCTTGATCCGGCTGACCGCGGCGGCGACCGCCTGCTGCCACTGCAGCGCGGACTGGCTGCCGTCGCTCCAGCGCACGATCGCGGGCCCGGCCGCCGGCACCGGCTGCGGCGCCGGATCTGCTGCCCCGCCGTCGATGGTGGTGCGCCAGGACACGCCGCCGCTGCGGCCGATGACGTGCTGCGGCACCACCAGGACCGAGCCGTCGCAGGCGGGGTCGAAGGTGAAGCTGCCGAACGCGACTGGCCCGCAGCCAGGCAGGCCGACCTCGTCGGTGACCAGCGCGTCGTCGAAGAGCTCGGCCAGCCACTTCTCCCCGGCGGCGAACCGGTCGGCGCCCGCCGGGATGGTCAGCCTGGCGGCCGCACCCCAGCCGACCAGGCCGTCACCGTGGTGGATCCAGGCTGCCGCCGACGGATGCGGCAGGCACGACACCAGGTCGCCTGGATCGGCCGTCGGCTCGGTGCGCACCGTGAGCCGGTCAGCCACGGTATTTGATCCTGGGGGGCCGACCCTGGCGAATCCCCCCGCGGTCCTGCCAGCTTCAGCGCGAGTCCCCACGGCAGTTAACTTTACGGATGCCGCGCGGCTCGGCACGCGCCGGCCAGCGTCATGCAGGGCCCGGCCGCAAGCAGCCAAGCCGCCGGGCTGCCGGGCAGGCGTGGCCTAGAGCAGCCGAAGCTGAACCGGCTCTGGCTGCCCGGGCGACCCGTCCAGGTCAGCCGGCCGTGCCTGCCGCGGCCGGCCCCGGCCC
>JASHQL010000374.1 GCA_030039155.1 Streptosporangiaceae bacterium
GCCAGGCGCGCTAGCGCCGGGCATGCCGAAGCCGGCCGCGCCGGCGCTTTGACCCAGGCTGCCGCCGGGCGGCGCAGGCTGCTGGCCAGGCCAGGCGCCGGCCCAGTTCTGCGAGTCGGCGGAGACCCAGGTCTGCCCGGAATCGGGAACGCCCGCATCGGTCACTGTCTGGCCGGCCGGCTCATCCTCATTGACCCAGAGCTGCCAGCCGGGCGGCGGCGGTGGCCAGGACGGATCGGGCTGCCAGCCAGAGTCAGGTTGCACGCCGCCAGGAATCGGTGGCCAGTTCGGCGGCGGGTTGAATCGAAGCCCCACTGCTCCAGCTCCTTGACGCGCGTCTGGCCCCCCTGCCACCCGCAGCTGCTCAGCCGGCCGGCGGCGTAAACGCTAGCAGCTCATCGGGAACACGCCTATAGCTTGCTCTCGGGCTGATACTCGACAAAGCAGGCGCGCTGCATCATGATCCCAAAGTGGCGATGTTGGGCGGGCGGACCTGGCGGCGCCGCAGGCGGTTCAGCACCAGGTGGCTGCAGCGCCTGCTTGGCGGGCCGCACCCGCGCCGCCGCGACCGAAGCGGCGTCGACGAGCCGCGAACCTGGCGGCCGGGGCCGCTGATCTGGTCCCTGTCGTTACTGACCGGCCTTGCGGTGCTGCTCCTGGTGGCCTGGCTCGGCTGGACGATCTACATCCTGGTACTCGGCCATCCGTCGTCGTTCAGCCTCGACCCCGACCGGGTGTGCGCGCCGCTGAGCTTCACCTGCGGTGGGCTGACCAACTTCCTGTCCTCTGTCCTGCTCATCGGGCTCGCGTCGTTCTTCGTGCTGTGGCGGCTGTTCGGCCTGTTGCGGATGTACCGGATCAGGGCGCGGTACGAGGCACGGGAGATTGTCCCGACGGCCGGGGCCAGCCTGGACGAGGTCGTCGGCAGGGACGAGCTGTGCAAGGTGGTAATGGCCGACCTGCACGAGCGGCGGACCAGGCCGCATGTGCTGGTCGGCGGGGTCGGCACCGGCAAGACGGCGGTGCTGGTCAGGCTCACAGAACTGCTGGCAGACAAGCGCGCGGTACCGGTGCCGGTCCGGCTGCGCGACGCCGCCGACGTGCTTGACTTCGAGAACCTGGCGCAGGAGCGGTTCCTCGGCGAGGTGAACCAGCGGCTCATCTCCTCGGCCGAAGGCGAGACCATCTGGCGGCGGCTGCGCAAGGAGCGAAGGATCGTGGTGCTCGCCGACGGCCTGGAGGAGGCGCTGCTCGGCACCGGGGCCGAGCAGGAGCGGGACAACCTGATCAGGGCCGCGATCCGCAAGGCACACCAGCAGCACCTGCCGCTGGTGATCGCGTCAAGGCCGCACGACCCGCTGCGCGCGACCGCCGCGGCAATCCTCGCCCTCGAGCCACTGAGCTACGAGGCAGCCCTTGCCTATATCGGTGCCGGCAGCGGCAGCGATGACGAGCGCAGGCTGGCCTGGATCGTGGAGACCGCCGACGTGGTCGAGGCCCCGCTGTACCTGCAGATCACCCGCGAGCTGCAGGCCAAGGGGCTGCTTGACCCGAGCGCCGGCGGCCGGATGGGGGTGGTGGACACCCGTGGCGTTGACCGCTCGCAGCTTCGGCTCGCGCTGCTCGAGACCTGGGAGCGCGCGGTCATCTCCGGGTACCTGGTCGAGGATGTCCCGCTGAACCGGGCGGAGCGCTCGGCCGCGGTTGAGCACCTGTCGGCGCTCGCCTGCGTCGGGCTGATGCGCGACCGGCTTGAGGTGGACTTCGATGACCTCAAGCCGTGGCCGGGCATCCAGGCAGCGGTGCAGGCCAGGCTGGCCGACATCGACGACGACTTCAGCCAGCCGTCTGGGGTGCGTAACGTCGATGTCCGGCTGGCCTCTGCCTGGGCCGCCCAGCTTGACCTGGTCGACCTGCGCGGCAACTGCGTGCGGTTCCCGCACAGCCTGCTGCAGGCCTACCTCGGCTCCCGGCTGCTCGACGTGGCACTGCAGCAGCCCGGCTACCGGGATGAGGCGCTGCGGCACCCTGGTCCTGGCCGGGAGTTCCTGATCGCGCTCGTGTTGCACTCGCGGGCCGGCCGGACGCCGGACCCGAGGCAGCGCGACGGCAGCCGGGCGCCGAAGAACAGCGGCAAGAAGGCGAGGCGGGCGGCCGCGGCTGGCCCGTCGGCGCTGGTGCAGGCGCTACGGGACGCAGCCGCCGACCGGGACGACAACAAGGTGCTTGACATGTACTCGGCAGCGCTGGAGATCGACTGCGGGGTGCCTGAGCCGATCCACCCGGCGATCGCCGAGGAGATCAGGGACCGCTGGCCGCGGATCCACGCGCAGGATCCGCGCACCCTGGAGGACGGCAAGCGGAACCTGATCAAGCGGTTCGGCGAGGCCATCCGCAGGATCGAGCAGCGGCGGCGGGACGGCCACGCGATCGACCAGCCGGCCTACCGGCAGCTGTTCGAGATCGCCTGCATGGAGCGCTCCTATCCGGTGCAGCTCGCAGCGGCGCAGCAAGTGGGCAGCGGCGGGAACGACGCGTACCGGGCGGTGGCCGGCCTGCTCGCCGCGCCGTGCCGCCTGTGCGCCGCCGAGCGGCGGGAGCGCACCGGGCCTGCCGACCAGGCAGAAAGGACCGGCCAGCCGGGCCACGAGGCCCAACCGGCCGAACCAGCCCAGCCGGGCCAGGCCACCGAGCCGGGCCAGGCCGCCCAGCCAGCACCGGCCGACAGCCGCTTGCAAGCCTCGATCGTCAGCGCCTGGCTGGCGCCGATGCTGGTCGGCTCGGCCGGCCGGCCTGACCCAGATCCCGGCCTGGCCGAGCATGCCCAGGCCGACCTCGACCAGTGGCTGCGGCACATCGGTACCTACGGCCGCCGGGCCGGCGAGGATGACCTGCCGGTCAGCGTGGAGATCGCGGTCGCACAGGGCTTCAAGTACGCGGCCAACAGAAAGCCGAGCCATCCGGACTCCCGGCACGAGTCCAGGATGCACCTCGCCGAGCAGGCCCTTGACATGCTGAAGGGCACCGAGTACTGGTTCTCCCAGCTCACCTTGATCCAGGCCTTGTGCCTGCTCAGCCTGTCCGACCAGGCACGGCGGCCGGCCGACAGGCACGGCGCGCGGCCAGAGGCGATTGTGCAGCACTGGCTGGACGTGGCCGGCCGGGAGAGCACCGACCGCAACCCGCAGAGCGGCGTGCCGGGCCAGCCGCACCCGTTCGTCAGGGAGGCGGCGCAGCTGGCCATCCTGGCGCTGAAGACCGGCAAGCCGCAGCGCTACATGTGGATCGACGAGAGCGGCGTGGTCGGCCAGGTCGGCTCGCGGCGGGCGGCGGCAGATGCGGCGCCGCGGGAGCACCGGCTTTGGATCCCGCCTTCGGCGGGCTGGACCGCGCTGAACGGCCGGGCCCAGCAGCTCGTCGCTGACGTGCTGCTGCTGCTCAACCTGGCCGACCGCGGCGAACAGCCGCGGGACAGCGAGCGCCGGCTGAAGCGGTCGAACCGGCATGACCTCCCGCCGTGCATCACCAGGTACCGGCCGTCGCTCGAACCGGGCCTGACCGTCGGCACCGCCATCTCCTCCGCGCCGGGCACCAGCTGTGTGGACGGCTGCGCGTTCGAGTTGTGCCCGTACCCGCCGAAGGGCACGCAGCCGCGGGTGGAGATGAGCGAGGCGTTCTGCCGGCGGCAGCAGACATTGCTCGGCAACAAGACGCTGAGCAGGCACCGGGCGCCTTGGCAGGAGATGACCAGGCGCCAGCTCATCGAGTTCTGGGCGGAGATGGCCGACCGGGCGAGAGGCCCGCGACCGCGATCGGCGACGCTGCCGGGCCGGCCCGGCCGCCGCGGCAGGACTGGCGGGACTGGAGGAACTGGCAGCACTGGCCGCCAGGCGAGGCGCCGATCCGGCCGCTAGGCCGCGGTGGTAGCCAGATAGGCGACCCACTGGGGGTCGCCGTCATGCACCGCACCGATGAGCCGCCAGTGCGCTCCGCGCGGTACCGCAGGGTCGCAGCGCAGCACCCAGCCAAGTTCCTCGATCAGCCGGTCGGCCTTCCGGTGGTTGCACTTGGTGCAGGAGGCCACGCAGTTCTCCCATACGTGCTGGCCGCCCCGGCTGCGCGGCACCACGTGGTCGATGGTGTCGGCCTTGACGCCGCAGTAGGCACACAGGTAGTTGTCCCTGCGCATCAGCGCGGCCCTGGTCAGCGGCACCCGGCTGCAGTGCGGCAGCCGCACGTACCGGCGCAGCCTGATCACCGACGGCACCGCGAGCTTGGTCGAGGCCGAGTGCAGCACCTCGCCAGATGCGTCGTCGTGCACGACGTCGGCCTTCTCGCCAAGGACCAGGCAGACAGCGCGGTGCAGCGCCACCGTCGTCAGCGGCTCATACGTGATGTTGAGCAGCAGCACCCGACGCACTAGCACCTCCTGCCCCGCAGGCTGCGCCCGCTGGCCCGTCAGCCCGAACGCCCGTGACCAGTGTGGCTGGCCTGGGCGTCATTCGCCAACACCAAATAGGGTATGCCGGCCGGCCGGCCGGTGAACGCGCGTCGGCGCGTAGGGTGCGGGCCATGCCAGCTACCTACCCGCAGGCAGAGCGCCAGGACATCGTCGAGAACCTGCATGGCCATCAGGTTGCCGATCCTTACCGCTGGCTTGAAGATGCCGAGAGCGAGCAGACCGCCGCCTGGCTGCGGGCTCAGGACGCGCTGTATGCAGCGAACCTCGCCAGGCTGCCTGGCAAAGAGCGGCTAGCCGGGCGGCTGACCGAGCTGCTGGACGCCGGGGTGGTCAGCCCGCCGTCCTGGCGCGGCGGGCGGCAGTTCTTCATGCGCAGGGCCGCCGGGCAAGAGCACGCGGTGCTGTACACGGCGCGGTCAGCCGGGTCAGCCTCGCTGACCGCGCCGGACCCGGCCAAGCAGGAAGCCGAGCAGGAAGCCGAGCGGGTGCTGCTCGACCCGATGGCGATCGACCCAACAGGAGCCACCACGCTGGACGGCTGGCAGCCGGACCACGAGGGCAGGCTGCTTGCCTATCTGCTATCCACGGGCGGCACCGAGGAATCGGTGCTGCAGGTCATCGACGTTGCGTCCGGCGACCTGGTGGACGGGCCGATCGACCGCTGCCGGTTCTCCA